>JAQGKH010000254.1 GCA_028290225.1 Devosia sp.
GCTGGATGAGATCAACGCCATCACCAGGCTCAAGCCCGTGCCGGCGCGGCGGTTGCTGGCGGCACGGGTGTTGGGTATCCTCGCGCGGCTCGAGCGCATGCAGCCCGGAGTTTCCATGGCGGAAATCCAGGAGTTCGCCGGGCAGTGGCTCGCGGCGCTTGACCTGGCGGGGCAGGGGGGACTGGAGCCCGTGCAGCTGGAGAACGGCCGCGTAGCGCTGGTGCTGGCGCGCAAGGGCTGTTGCCTGGACTATCTGGTATGGCCCGATCGGCTGTGCTCATCCTGCCCCAAGCAGGCGCCCCGGTTGCGGCTGGCGCGCCAGCGCGCCGAGCTCGAAGCCGAAGCGGGTTAGTCGAACACTTCGTCGGGGTAAACGCCCCAGATTTCTTCCTGGTGCAGAAATCCCGAATAGGTCGCGGTGCGCTGCCCTTCGCCGCCTGTGGCGCTGACTTCGCACCAGGTGCCGTTGCATCCCTTGATCTGGATGCGCAAGCCGGGCCCCAAGCGGGCGCGCACGCCTGCATTGTCATCCATGCCGGCGCGCAGCACGATCTCGCCATTGGCAACCACCGGGGCGACATAGCCGGCGCGGGTGCCCGACAACAGGTTCTGGTGCACCCAGCCCTCCTCGCCATCCTGGTCGCGAATCTTGCGCCAGGTATCGAACTCCTGCACGATTTCCACCGGCACCCCTGACTTGGTGTAAATCCAGGCCACCTCGTATTTGGTGCCCGGGCCCACCCGCACATTGATGGGCGTCGAACGCGTGGTGGCAAAGCGCGGCAGCGGCAAGCCGCTGGGATTGTCGGCCTGCGCCAGCGCCGGGGCTGACCACAGGCTCAGCATCGCGAGCAGCATGGCGAGGGCTTTAACGAAGGTCAGCCGGTAACGGGAACGCGCTACGCGGGGGAACGCGTCAAACATGACTTTGCACAAGGAAACCATTTGGCCTATCACTAACCCATGATCCTTAATGGTCGCTGAAAACGGAGGACCCGGCCTCCACACAGCGGGAACGCATGACCAGCACGAAACCCAAAGTCCTCGTGACCCGCCGCCTGCCTCCTGCCATCGAAAGGAGAATGGCGACGCTGTTCGAAACCGATGTCAACGAAGCGGACGGAATGCTCGCCCCCTCCGATATCGTGGAGGGCTGCACGGGCAAGGACGTGCTGGTATCATCCATCACCGACCGGATCGATGCGGCGCTGATTGCGCAGTTGCCGCGCTCGGTGCGCATGATTGCCCAGTTCGGCAATGGCGTCGACAACATCGATGTGGAAGCCGCCTGGGGAGCGGGCCTGACCGTCACCAATACCCCCAGCGTGTTGACCGAAGACACCGCCGATATGGCCATGGCGCTGATGCTGGCGCTGCCGCGCCGGCTGGTGGAAGGCACCCAGATGCTGCTGCGCGAGCCGGTCTGGGCCGGCTGGTCGCCGACCTCCATGCTGGGGCACCGGCTGCGCGGCAAGGCCCTGGGGATCGTCGGCATGGGGCGGATTGGCACGGCGGTGGCGCAGCGGGCCCGCGCCTTCGGGCTCAACATCCATTACTGGTCGCGCCGCCGGCGCCCGCCCGGACTGGAAACGCCGCTGGAGGCGACCTTCTGGCCCGATCTGGATGCCATGCTGGCCGCCGTGGATATCGTGTCGCTCCACACGCCCCATACCCGCGAAACCTTCCACATCCTGAGCGCCGAGCGGATTGCCCGCATGCGGGCAGGGAGCTTCGTGGTCAATGTTTCGCGCCCCGAACTGCTCGATGAAGCGGCGCTGGTCAGGGCCATCGAAACCGGGCAGTTGAGCGGGGCAGCGCTGGATGTGTTCGAGCATCGACAGGGCATCGATGCCCGCCTGCTGGCCCTGGCGCAAAGCAACAAGGTCGTGTTGACCGCCCATATGGCTTCGGCGACCCTGGAAGCGCGGGTGGAGATGGGGGAAACCGTGATCGTCAATATCCGTGCCTTCATGGATGGCCACCAGCCGCCGCATCGCGTGCTGCCCGACGGAGCGCCCAAAAGTGCTCGCCCATCGCGCAGCTGACCCTTTGGGCGCGCCCAAACCGTTGACTAGGGGCCGGGGACGGCCTATGGGGCCGCCATGAGCAGAGACCAAAAGCCCCTCGGGCCTTCCCAGCGCATGCTGCGCGTCGGCGAACTGGTGCGCCACGCGCTGGCGGCCATTTTCGCGCGCGGCGATGTGGAGGACGATGCGCTGCATGGCGCGGTGATCACCGTGCCCGAAGTGCGCATGACGCCCGATCTCAAGATTGCCAATGCCTATGTGATGCCGCTCGGTGGCGAGCATGCCGAGGAAATCGTGGCGGCGCTGAACCGCCACCGCAAGTTCATCCGCGGGCAGGTGGCGCCCCAGATCAACATGAAGTTCGCGCCCGAGTTGCGCTTCTTTGTGGACGATACCTTCGATGAAGCCAGCCGCATCGATGCGCTGCTGCGTTCCGACCGGGTGCAGCGCGACCTTGCGGCCGGCGAGGACGACGAGGACGATTCCCCAGCGTGAGTGCCCCTAAGCGCGTCAAGCGTCCCGTTTCGGGTTGGGTGGTGCTCAACAAGCCATTCGACATGACCTCCACCCAGGCTGTGGGCAAGGTGCGCTGGCTGTTTGGCGCCGCCAAGGCGGGCCATGCCGGCACGCTCGATCCACTCGCCACGGGCATTCTGCCCATTGCCCTGGGGGAAGCCACCAAGGCGGTACCGCAGGTGCAGGATGGCACCAAGCGCTATCGCTTTGCCATTCAATGGGGCACGGCCACCACGACGGACGACGCCGAAGGCAGCGTGGTTGCCAGTTCCGAGCATCGTCCTGATGAGGCCGAGCTTGTGGCGGTGCTGCCCCAGTTCACCGGCGCGCTGCTCCAGCGGCCGCCCATTTTCTCGGCGCTCAAGATCGATGGCGAACGCGCCTATGACCTGGCCCGGGCGGGGGAGACGGTGGAACTGGCCGCCCGGCCGGTGCAGATCGATACGCTGGAACTCGTGTCGCATGCGAGCGACCGCTCGGTGCTGGAGGTAACCTGCGGCAAGGGCACTTATGTGCGCTCGCTGGCGCGCGACATCGCCGAAACGCTGGGCACCCGTGGTCATGTGGGGATGCTGCATCGCGCCGCCGTTGGGCCCTTCAGCGATGCCGAGGCGATCACCATCGAAACGCTCGAAACGGCGGACCTTGATGGGCGCGATGGGCTGCTGCTGCCGGTGTCAGCGGGCCTGGTGGAACTGCCTGAATTGCGGCTCGATGCCCTGCAGGCCAATGCGGTGCGCCACGGCAATGCCGTGCTGCTGACCGGCGCGCGGGCGCCTGTGACCCTTGATGAAGCCTGGGCGAGCCATGCCGGGCGGGCCATCGCCACCGGCTCGGTGCAGTTCGGCCAGTTCCAGCCGCGGCGGGTGTTTAACTAAGGCCAGAACGGAACTTCGCCCCCTGGCTTTGCCTTATTGGTGCACCAACCGGGAGGCGGAAAATGATCGAAGACAAACTGCGCGAAACCATTGTGGGCGAGCTGCAGCGCCAGGCCAGCAACAAGCCTGGCAACCTCAAGGTGTCGTCCCAGGCGGATCGCCTGCGCGTCGAGGGGGAAATCAACCTCGATGAACTGGTGATGGCCGTCCTCGGCTCGGTGGCCGGCGGCCCCTAGGCCGGCCGGTCGCCCTGCGTTTCCGTCGGGGGCTGCTCGACCTGGCCCCGTTTTTGCAGCCAGATGGCGATGGTGCTCCACAGCAGCGCCCAGGCGGCACCCAGACACCAGCCGGCCAGGATATCGCTGGGGAAGTGCACGCCCAGATAAAGCCGGCTGAAGCCCACCAGGATCGTCAGCAGCACCGCGGAGCCCAGAGCGAAGATCTTGAGCGCCAGCGTCGGCGCCAGTCGCGCCAGCAAGGCGCCGATCGACAGGTAAGTCACCGCCGAGAGCATCGAGTGGCCGCTGGGAAAGCTCGAGGTGAACTGGTGGGTAAAGGACTCTAGGTCGGGACGCGGCCGGTCATAACCCATCTTGAGCAGGGTGCTGAGCGCCGTGCCGCTCAGCACGCAGACCACCACCAGCAGCGCCGCATGCCGCAGCCCCGCCAGCAGCAGATAGATCGATATGCCAACCACCAGCAGCCCCAGGCAAGCAAAGCTGCCCAGTGCCGTGACGTCGCGCATCATTTCCTGCACCCATAGCGGCCCGATCAAGGCGTGGCTGGGGTCCTGCGTGCGGAACAGCATCAGCAGCGCGGTGTCGAAGGCCTCCGTGTCACCCTCGATCACCTCGTCGGCGAGGGTGAAAAACGCCAGCACCAGGCCGCTTACCACCGCAATGCCCGCAAGAACGGCGGCTTCCCCCCGCACAAAGGCGGCAACGCTGCGCAGGTTCAATATCTGGGGGAGCGATCTGGACATTGGCGCCTCTGGGTTTGTGGGCGAGCAACGCCGCCGGGGCCCCGGCTGTTCCACATTCCGCCTTCCCGGGCAACGGCAGCAGTGTGCAGCATTGAACCAACCCGCCCAAGCACCGTTGTGGGACTGCTAGTTCCCCATCCATCAACCGGACCGATACCGATGAGCGAGCGACGTTTCCACGTGATCCTCAACACCAATGCCGGAACGGCCCAGGCTACTGGGACCACAGGGGATACGCTGGCTGCCATGTTCAAGGAGGCGGGACTGGAGGCCGTCATCGATGCCGATGGCGATGCCCCGTTCAAGCAGCGGATCGAGCGGGCGCTGCAAAGCCCAGCCGACACCATTGTTGCGGCCGGCGGGGATGGCACCATCACCGCACTGGCCCATGCGCTGGTCGGGACCGACAAGAACCTGGCGATCCTGCCTCTGGGCACCGTCAACCTGCTGGCGCGAGACCTGCACCTGCCGCTCGCGGTTCCCGACGCCGTCAAGGAGCTGCAAACGGCCGAAATCCGCCGCATCGACGTGGGCCAGATCAACGGGCAGACTTTTCTGCACAAGGTGGTTGTCGGCACCATTCCGGGCGTCGCGGCCGGTCGCGAGCATATTCGGGGCCAGATGACGCTGGGAGCCAAGATTGCGTTTTTCCGCTATTTCGCCCGCCGCCTGGCGCGGGCGCGCCGCATGGCGATCCGCATCGTGCCGCGTTCGGGCGAGGCACGGGTGGAGCGGGTGCAGTCCATCGCCATTTCCAGCAATGCCTATGAAGAAGGCTTCGGCAAGTTCTTCGCCCGCAACAGGCTGGATCGGGGCAGTCTGACCCTTTATGTGATCAAGCACTTCAACCTGGGGGATGCGGCCCGGCTGACGGCCCGCATGCTGCTGGGCCATTGGCGCGACGACGAGGCGCTGACCATCGAAAGTGTCGATGAGGTGACCATCGAAACCCACAAGCCAGCGCTCAAGGTCATGCTCGATGGCGAGGTCGAGACCTTCAGCACACCGCTGCATTTCAAGATCCTGCCGCTGGCGCTTTCCGTGCTGGCTCCGCCCTCCCCCGATGCGCCTGCGGACGCACCCCTCCCCCTGGAGGAGGGGCTGGCGCCATGAAGGTTGTTCACCTGTCGGACCTGCATTTCGGCCACCATGACGAGCAGGTTGCCGCCGGACTTGCGGCCGATATCGAGGGACAGAACCCCGACCTGGTTGTGGTCAGCGGCGATTTCGCGCAGGTCGGCAGCCGGGAGGAATTCGTGGCGGCGCGAGCGTTCCTGGACTCACTGACCGCGCCGTTTTTTGCCGTGCCCGGCAACCACGACGTGCCTGCGGTCAATCTGGTGCGCCGCTTTCTGGATCCCTATGGTCTTTATCGCCGCTATATCGCCGAGGAACTTGAGCCCTTTCTGGAGCTGAACGGCGTGGCCTTTGCCGGCATGCGCACGTCCCGTCGCATGCGGCTGGAATGGAACTGGGGTCATGGCTCGATCTCGCGCGACCAGTTGGAACACCTGGAAGGGCGGTTCAGCAAAGCTTCGCCTAACGCGGTGCGGGTGATCGTGGCGCATCATCCGCTGCTTTATCCCACCGAGCCCATGCAGCAAAAGGAAGCGCGTACCGTCAAGCGTGCCGACGAAGCGCTCGATACCTTTGCCCGTTTGGGCGTGCGGCTGGTGCTGTCCGGCCACTTCCACCTATCTTATGTGCGCAAGCACGAGGTGGTCGGCGCGGTCAAGGAAGGGGCACCGACCGGGCTACGCCAATCGGCGGTGGCACCGATCCTGGTGGCGCAGGCGTCTTCCACCATTTCGACCCGTTTGCGCGGCGAGCCCAACGCTTACAACCTCATCGACTTCAAGGACGGCATGATTACGATCACCGTGCGTGAATGGGCCGGCGAGGGCTGGAAAACCCGCGAAAAGGCCAGCGAGCCCGCCTAGAAGCCGCGCGCGGTCTTGCGCTCCCGCTTGGCGGTGTACATCGCTTCGTCGGCGAGCCGGTACAACTCCACCAGATTGTGGGCATCGGTGGGAAAGAATGCCATGCCGGCGCTGGCCTGCACTTGAACCGGCTCCCCGCCGATCCAGATCGGCTCGGCCAACTCGCGCCACAGCCGCTCCAGCACGGCCTGCGTGTCAATGGCCGAGATGGGGGACACCAGAAGCGCGGCGAATTCATCGCCACCCCAGCGCGACAGCAGATCGCCCCGTCGGAAGCTCTTGCGCAAGCTGGTCGCGAAATGCTGGAGGACATCGTCGCCGGCCTGATGGCCGAGCCGGTCGTTGATGGACTTGAAGCCATCAAGATCCATTACCACCAGCGCTCCGAAGGGGGTTTTGGCCGGATCGCTGATGGCCGCTGCCGCTGCTGCATCAAACGAGCGACGGTTCAACAACCCCGTCAGCGGATCTTCCTCGGCGAGCCGCCTCAGCATCTGCTCGCGCAGTTTGGCAGCCGAAATGTCCACAAAGGTGCCCAGCGACATGTTCGCTTCAGGCACCACCACCCCGTTGAACGCCGTGGCGATCACCGCCCCGTTCTTGCAGCGCGCCAGCACTTCCTCGGAAGGAAGCTCGATCCGCTGCAACGTTCCGCAGCCAACAAACCGGCGCATTCTTGCGATGGTCTGTCCGGCCTGCTCGGGGTCGTAGAACATGGTCTCGATCAGCTCGAAGACGGTGGCGAAGTCGCGCTCGCCATAACCAAACAGGTCAACAAAGCGGTGGTTCATGAACTCGCATCCGCCGTCATCAAGCCGCGTCCACGTGACAGCAACGGGCATGGCATCGAGCGCCAGGCGCATGCGGTCGTCCATGCGCGTCTTGAGCCCGATGGGCACCACGGTGCTGCTTGCATTCATCCGCCTTCTCCTTGTGGAGGCTAGATGCGCAAGGCAGCCCCTTCGTTCCGCGCCTGCTTCCGACACGGCTTACAAAAACTTAACAAGCCACAGGCGATTGCGGGACGAAAAAGACCCAGAGCTGTGTGCATGGCTCTGGGTCCTGGCAATTCTTGGAGGTCGCAGTTGGTGCTGCATCAAACAAACGCTGCATGGCAGCACAAGGTTCCTATGGCGCGCCCTTTTGCGTGCGCTCGTTGTCGGTTTCGGCCTGTTCGGCAGCGCTGCGCGGGCCCGAGGGCTTTTGCGCCTTGTCACCGAGCGGGCTATAGTTCGGGTCTTCGTCGTCGACGGCCTTGCCGATGGGCTGGGCCGGACCGCGTTGATTCTGATTGGGCATGATGAACTCCCTAGTCGCCATCAACGGCAACGGTCAGTGTTGCAAGAACGGCTGTGGTGACAGCGATCAGCATGATGGTCACGGCTGGCTCCGATATGCTGTTGTGCTGCTTGAACAACACCCGGGGCGCCCAGGCGTTCCGCCAAGGCTAGGTCGGGCCGCCGCAGATGGACATTGCCATGCCTGAGGTGAAGTGGCTCACGCTGCCGGCCCAAGCCCTGCGGACGCGTTCAGCTCCCTCGTGAGCCGATTATCCTGAAGCAAGAGGCGACAAATCATTGCTTAACTGTGTTGGCAGCAAATTGGCACCATGCGCAGCAGGACGCTGATAATTGGCTGGACGCTTGACGGGCAGGATCGCGCAGCGCTGCTGCAGCGCTTCGTGCCGGTTTATCCTGATGTGATTGCCCACCACGTCACCCTGCAGTTCAATGCGCCCCCGAACGCCCCATTGCCGCAGGCGCACCGGGGAGAGATCATCGGCCACCTCGATGACGGGCGGGGTCTACAAGCGCTGGTGCTCAGCATCGCCGGCAGCTCGCACCGACCCACCGGTGGCACCTATCACATCACCTGGTCGCTGGATCGGCGCGCCGGGCGCAAGCCGGCCGACAGCAACCAGGCCATTGCTGAACGGGGCTGGGTTGCGGTGGCGCCCATCCCGGTCCGGCTCGTTCCGGCGCGGCTCTAGCTCAGATAAAGCCGAGTTGGCGCAATTCGGCGATGGATTGTGCCGCATTGCGGTGATGCACGAAGAGCCCCCCTGCGGCTTCCCACAAATGTCGGTACTTGTCGCGGTCATCCACCAGCACATCGCCGGGATGGGCATGTTCGCGTTTGAGGGCCGCGCTGGTGGTAATCACCGGAACGCCAGGGAAGTGCCGCTCGGCCCAGCGCCGCTTCTGCGGCTCCGCCCAATTACCGCGTGGCAGGCCCGTGAGGATGACGGGGTTGAGGTGTTTGACGGCGTTAAACAACTCCATGGCGTCGGGCAGGGGCTCGAGCCGTGCAAAGAACTCGGGCGCGCTCGCCAGGGATTTCCAGAATTTGCCCAGGCCGAAGCGGCGCTCATAGTCTGTAGTAGACATGCCGAAAATGGCTTCGGCGCCTTTGTTGAAATCGGCCAACACACCATCGCAATCCAGATAAACCTGTGCCATTCCGTGCTCCTTTCCCCCTCAATGCAGCAGCGGGCAACTGGCTCCCGCCGCTTGCCCAAGCGGGCGCAAGCGCAGCGCAGGCATGATGTGACGGCAATGCCGCTAAGTTGAACATCTGCATCATGTTTGGTTGACACATTTTAGAATGGTTATAAGGTGGTGCGGGTTAAACGATGCAGCCGTGCCGTGCGAATCGCGCATGAGCGGCCAGAAAGGTCGATCTTGAGACTGACGCGCCAATCCAACTACGCCATCCGCACTCTGGTTTATTGTGCCGTCAACGAGCCCGGGCTGAGCCGCGTTGGCGACATTGCCAAGGCCTATGCCATTTCCGAGCTGTTCTTGTTCAAGCTGATCAAGCCGCTGGTGGAAAACGGACTGCTGCGCACGGTGCGGGGTCGGCGCGGCGGCATCGCGCTGGGCAAGCCTGCCGACCAGATCACCCTGTTGGAAACCATCCGCCTGACCGAAGAGAATTTCGCCTTGGCGGAGTGCTTCGAAGAAGGGGCCGATTGCCCCTTGATCGGCGAGTGCGACCTCAACGGCGCCTTGCGTGAAGCGCTTGGCGCGTTCTTCACCGTGCTGGAAAGCTATTCCATTGCCGACCTCGCGCAAAAGAAGCGCTCGATCCGCGAACGCCTGGGCTTGCTCCTGCTCGATGACGGCCAGGATGCCGAGGTTGAAACCACTGCGGCCTGAGGGCGTGCAGCATCTACAAACAAACCTGACTTTGACAGTCATGATAGTCTGTGCTTTTGTAGGGGCATGATCACGGCGCTTCTCCCCCGGGGAGGAGCGTTGGTGGCGCCGCAACGACGGGGCTTTCTGCTGCCGTCTCCCCGGGCTGGTCAGGGTCCTCAACGCCCTGGCCAGCCTTTTGCGCTTCCGTCGCATTGATCTGTCCCCCACCCTGTGCTCTATCGCGCCGAACCGCTTGGACGATCCATGGCCGCTGCTCCCCTTCTATCCCTACAGAACATCCAACTGACCTTTGGCGGCACCCGCCTGCTGGAGGGCGCCGAACTCATCGTTTCGCCCGGTCAGCGTATTGCGCTGGTGGGTCGCAATGGCTCGGGCAAGTCGACCTTGCTCAAGATCGCCGCCGGCGACGTGCAGCATGATGGCGGGGTGCGTTTCCTCGAACCAAGCGCCACGCTGCGCTATCTTCCCCAGGAACCCGATCTTTCCGCCTATTTGACCACGCTGGACTATGTCGAAGCGGGGCTTGGGCCGGGCGACGACCTTTATCGCGCGCAATATCTGCTGGAATCGCTCGGGCTTACGGGTGCCGAAAACCCGAAGAATCTGTCGGGCGGCGAAGGTCGTCGGGCCGCGCTGGCGCGGGTGCTGGCGCCAAAGCCCGACATCCTGCTGCTCGACGAGCCGACCAACCACCTCGATCTTCCCGCCATCGAATGGCTGCAGGAGGAATTGTCCTCCATGCGCTCGGCCATGGTGCTGATCAGCCATGATCGGCGCTTCCTGTCCGACCTGACGCGCGCCACCGTGTGGCTCGACCGTGGCGTGACGCGCCGCCTCGACAAGGGTTTCGGGGCCTTCGAGGCGTGGCGCGACGAGGTGCTGGAAGAAGAAGAACGCGACCGCCACAAGCTCGATCGTCAGATCGTGCGCGAAGAACACTGGCTGCGCTACGGCGTGACGGCCCGCCGCAAGCGCAATGTGGGGCGCCTGGAACGTTTGTCGGGCCTGCGCCAGAGCCGGCGCGAGCAACGGCGCGCCACCGGTTCGGTCAACATGCAGGTTTCCGAAGGCCGCACCTCGGGCGCGCTCGTGACCGAAGCCGAGAACATCAGCAAGAGCTATGGCGATCGCGTGATTGTCAACGAGTTCTCGACCCGAATTCTGCGCGGCGACCGGATCGGCATTGTCGGGCCCAATGGCGCGGGCAAGACCACGCTGATCAACCTGCTTACGGGCTCGCTGCCGCCCGACAGCGGCACGATCAAGTTGGGCGCAGCACTCGAAATGGCAATGCTGGACCAGGGGCGTGCCAAGCTGCAGCCTGAAACCCGCCTCAAGGACGCCCTGACCGGCGGGGGCAGCGACACCATCCAGATCAATGGCGAGCCGCGCCATGTGATCGGTTATATGAAGGACTTCCTGTTCACCCCCGAACAGGCCAATACGCCTATCGGCAAGCTCTCGGGCGGCGAGCGGGCCCGGGTGGCGCTGGCACGCGCCCTGTCGCTGCCATCGAACTTTCTGGTGCTCGACGAGCCCACCAACGATCTCGATCTGGAAACGCTCGACCTGCTCGAGGAGATGGTGTCCGACTATGCCGGCACCGTGGTGGTGGTCAGCCACGACCGCGATTTCCTCGATCGCGTCGCCACGGCTATCATCATCGCCGAGGGCGACGGGGTGTGGACCGAATATGCCGGCGGTTACTCGGACATGGTGATCCAGCGCGGGGCAGGGGTCAGTGCCCGCGCTCCGGTGGCCAAATCAGCGCACCGGCCGGGCAAGACCGCGCTGGCGCCAGTCACTGCAGCGACCGGCAAGCGCAAGCTCTCGTTCAAGGAACGGCATGCGCTGGAAACCCTGCCCAAGGACATTGAAAAACTCGAAGCCGAAATCAAGGCGATCAACCAGACGCTGAACGATCCCAAGCTTTATGCCCGAGATCCCAACGCCTTTGCCGAAAAGTCCAAGGCGCTTGCCGCCGCGGAGCAACGACGCTCCGCCGCCGAACAACAATGGCTGGAACTCGAGGAACTGCGCGAAGCGCTTGAAGGCTAGGGCTGGTCGAGCCAGGGGAAGTGCGGCATCTCCAGCGCCTGCAAATCCTCGGCTGGCTCTCCGGCAATGCGTCGGAGCAGCAGTGAGCCCAGATTGAACCCGGCCTTGCCGAAATCCTCGAACACCGTTTCGGCACCGGGCCGGAACTGGGCAAACAGCGGCGAAGCCTGCTTGGTCACCACATGCACCGTCTTGCCCATGATGGAGCCGCCGTCATTGAGCCCGCCAATGATGGCGAGCGCCGAGAGTTCGGATGCACCAACATAGCCGTCGGGCGGCGCAGGGCGCTTGGCCCGCTTGATAACATAGGTGCGGATCGCATCGGTGGGGCTGCCCAGGGTCACATCCGCGGCGAACTCGCATTCGATACCAGCCTCTGCCGCGGCACGCTGCATGCCCGTCTTGAGGTGCTCGGTATAGGTCAGCGCGCTGTCAGGCAGGACAATGGAAACCTTGCGGCAGCCCTTCTGCACCAGGCGCTTCACCGCACCATAGGCAAAGGCTTCATTGTCGAAATCAGCAAAGGGATGCCCTTCGGGCCACAAGCTGCGGCCATGGCTGACAAACGGGAAATCGTTGTCGAGCAGGAAGGGGATGCGATCATCGAAGGTCTCGACCTTGGAGAACACGACGCCGTCAGCCATGCGGTTGCGCACGATATGACGGATGGGATCGATAGAGGGCACGTTGCGGAACAACGGCGTGATCACGAGGTGAAACGGCGTTTCCCGCATGGCCTCGGTCAATCCTGTCACCAGCGAGGAGCCAAAGCCATAGATCTGCTCGTCGGGCTCAAGCACCAGCGCGAGCACATTGGTGCGACCGGTCTTGAGGCGCAGGGCTGCCCGATCAGGCAGGTAGCCGATCTCGGCGGCGATCTTTTGCACGCGATCGCGCGTATCCTGCGCCAGCTCGGGGGCGTTGTTGAGCGCCCGGGAAATGGTGGTGACTGCGAGCCCGGTCATTTGTGCGATGGTCTTGAGCGTGGGCTTGCCGGACGGCTTGACCCCGCGCTTGGCCCGCAAAGGTGCGGGCAGGTCGTGCTCGGACACTTGAAAACTTCCTCCGAGCCGGGCGGACTCCCGGCTGCGTATTAGCGCTCGACATCACCAGATCGGCGCGAACCCTTCAAGGCCATAGCGCCGATGGGAAACGAAGTGAAGGCTCGCGCCGTGCCAGCGTGCCCAGCTAAGACGAAAGTTGAGCACGCTTTTGCCCCAAAGCGCCTGCCAAAGGCCGGCGCATGACTGGCGTTCGGGGCCGGGCTGGGTTAACTTGCCGGCGCAGCCATGCTGCACGGCTCAACACCGCAGGAGAGGAATGAAGATGACATCATCAACGACCTTCACCATCCATGCCGGTCATGTAACCGTAGCCACCATGCTCCGCCGCGCCAAACGCTGGCAAGGGATCTGTCGCTCCAAACGAATGTGACCAGCCGTCACCCGTTTGTCTCACAAGATCGATAAAAGCCCAGCGTCCCCGCCCACCGGGGCGGCTCGATGACTCAACCAGTGCCATCGGGACGGACGCGCAAGTGGAGCATCCACCCATGCAGGAAAAGAATTTCGGCCGGGCCAAGGCCTTAAGGCCCATTGTCATCGACGTTGCCGGGGAGCCGCAGGGCGTTGTCGTGCCCGAGAATGGCGGCTTCCGCTTTGTTGCCGTGCGCTTGCCCGCCTTTGCGATCGATGGCGTGCAGTTCGACAGCATCGATGCGGCTCGCAGCGCTGCTTCCCAGGCATTGCGGCATCGCGCCGGCGATGCCGCTTGAAGCTAACTTGTGGCAGGCGGTCAGCGCTTAACCGTCGTTATCGGCATTGAGTTCATCGGGGCGCTTGCCCTCATCAAGCGGCGCTTGGTTGGCACTGCCCCCGGCGGCGGGGCCGATATCGCCGGCAATGGCAACATCGATGGCTTCAGCGAGCGCCGGCACATCGACGCGGATGGCACCATCATGCGCCTGGCGGTCGAGCTCGCTTGCAATCACCTCTGCTATGGTCTCGCGGCGCTCTTCGCCAGCCACCGGATTACCCGTCGCCATTGCTGCACATCCCTTGTTGACCCAGCACCGGCGGTGAGCGCCGGACCGGTGTGTTGCCGATAGTCTTAGTGCCGGGTGCATATCGCTGCACCGCAGGCGTCGCTCACGACGCCAAGAACCGACGCACGCCGCAGATGCAGCGCCTTCGGCTCCAAAAGGAACAAACGCAGGAGGCCGAAATGGGTTCAATCGGAGTTGGACCTATCTGCCATCAGGGGAAACCCGGCAGCCCTCCCAGCAAAGGGTAATCGGCAACCCGGCGGAACGGCTCGCCCGGAGCTGGTTCAACGAACAGCGCCAGCCGGTCCAGCACCACCGGAGTGCCCAGCACTGGCGCGAACCAGCTCTGCGCCGCCGCCAGCACAGGGTGCCGATCAGCTTCCCCCAGTGGGCCGGTGAGCGTCATGTGGAACTGGAATTCCTCGAACACATAGGGATAGCCATAGCCATCGAGCAGTTCTTCCTGGCGCGGGGTCAGGCCGGTGCCAACCTGGCGCGCCCGATCCTTGATCGAAAGCGGCGCACGAAAGGGCTCGAAGCTTTCTACGACATGGGCGGCGAGGTCCTGCAGCGCCTCATTGGGCTGTGCTGGCACCAGGGCCAGAAAGCCATGATGCAGTTCCAGCCGCAATTGGCCAAGCGGCACCGGTCCGTGTTGCCCGGCAAAGGCGTCGAGCGTGGCCATCAGGGTGTCCTCGTCCTCATCGCTAGGAAGCGCCATGGGAGCCTTGAGCGTGGCGTGGAACCCATAACGGCAAGCCGACACGGTGAGTGCGCTCAAGCGGTCGCGGCTGAGGTGATCGATGGGATCGCTGAAGGTCTGGCCTGTCGCGGCGTCGCGACCCAGCCAGCGCGCGGCGCGCTGCCAAAGCGGGTGCGTCACCACGGGGGCGAAGTGGATTGCAAATCGTTGAGCCATCTCACCCTTGATCCTTCTGGCGCCAGCCGATGTTCATTGGCGGTGCTGGACAGCGGCCGACAGCTTCGCCAAGCTGTGGCTAACGCTCGCCCCGGCAAATCGCAAGACGGAACCCATGGATCGCTCCCTGCTCGAAGCTTTGTTCTTGCACGCCATTGCCCAGGCGCAGCCGGCTCTTGCCGTGCGCCAGAACCTGCCGGCCAGGCCCAAGGGGCGCACGGTGGTGATTGGCGCGGGCAAGGCCTCGGCGCAGATGGCGCAGGCGTTTGAGGCGGCCTGGGACGCGCCGCTCAAGGGGCTGGTGGTCACCCGCTATGGCTATGGCGCCCCTTGCGAGCGGATCGAGATCGTCGAAGCCGCCCATCCCGTGCCCGATGAAGCCGGTTATCTGGCAGCACGGCGGATTGCCGAAACCGTTTCCGGCCTCGGTCCTGAGGATCTGGTGGTGGCGCTGATTTCGGGAGGCGGCTCGGCGCTGTTGCCCGCGCCTGCCCCTGGCCTGACGCTGAATGATGAGCAGGCAATCAATCGGGCCTTGCTGGCTTCGGGCGCGCCCATCGGGGTCATGAACCTGGTACGCAATCAGTTCTCGACCATCAAGGGGGGGCGCCTGGCGGCGCGCGCGGCCCCTGCGCGGCTGGCAACCCTGGTGGTTTCCGATGTGCCGGGGGATGACCCGGCGATCGTTGCCTCGGGTCCCACCATCCCTCTTGCGGGAACGCGCGAATTAGCGCGCAAATACGCCACGCTCTACGGGTTGCAATTGCCGCCGGCGGCGGCCGAACTGCTGGCCGGCGAAAGCAATCTTGCTCCTTTGCCAACTGATCCCGTTTTTGCCACCCATGCGGTGCGCGTCATCGCTTCGGCGGCCCTGTCGCTCGAAAAATCCGCCGACCTGGCCCGCAGCCGGGGCGTTCAGGCTGCGATCCTTTCGGATTCGGTGGAAGGCGAGGCGCGCGACGTGGCGCTGGTGCATGCCGCTCTCGCCCGCGAGATCGCCCAGCGCAACCGCCCGTTCACCAAGCCGGTGGTGCTGCTGTCAGGCGGGGAAACCACGGTTACGCTGCGGGGCCGGGGACGGGGCGGGCGGAATGCAGAATTCCTGCTCGCCTTGGCCATTGCCATTGATGGGGTGGAGGGCATCACCGCCCTAGCGGGCGATACCGACGGCATCGATGGGTCGGAGGATAATGCCGGCGCGTTCTGCGACGGCACCTCCGCCACCAGGATGCGCCATGCCGGCATCGACCCATTGGTGGCGCTGGCCAATAACGACGCTTACGGCGCTTTTTCCGCGATTGGCGATCTGCTGGTGACCGGCCCGACCGGCACCAATGTCAATGATTTCCGCGCCATCCTGATCCGCTAGGGAGTTTGCCATGGCCAGGGCTCTGGGCATCGGCGGCACATGCGCCTGTTGCGGGGCTTGGCAGCCGCCGGGGCCTCTGCTCTAACCGGCGCGACAAGGAGAAACCAGACCATGGCCAAGCGCAAGATCGCCGTTATCGGCGTGGGCAAGATTGCCCAGGATCAGCACCTGCCGGTGATCGACAAGTCCGAGCATTTCGACCTGGCCGCAACCGTGTCGACCCGCGGCGTGGGTCACCATGGTGTTCCCGTATTCAAGACGCCCGGCGAGCTATACGCCGCCATGCCCGAAGTGCAGTTGGTCTCGATCTGCACCCCGCCAGGTATCCGCCATCAATATGTCCGCGAAGCGCTCGAGGCCGGCAAGGACGTGATGATGGAAAAGCCACCAACCACGACGATCTCGGAGCTGGATGACCTGATCGCCCAGGCCAGGCGGCTGGACCGGGTGCTGTTTCAGACCTGGCACTCGCAATACAATGCGGCCGTGGACCGGGCGCGTGAGCTTTTGGCGGCCGATGGCGTGGCCTCGGTGCGGATCGATTGGCGCGAAAGCGTGCGCAAATGGCATCCGGGCCAGGACTGGGTGTGGGAGCCCGGCGGGTTTGGCGTGTGCGATCCGGGCATCAACGCTTTTTCGATCTTCACCAAGGTCATGCCGTTCCCGGTGTTCGTGCAAAGCGCGAGGCTGACCTTCCCCGCCAACCGGCAAACACCGGTGGATGTGCAGATCGACTTCAAGTCTGGCGAACCCCATCAGCCCCAGATGAGCGCGGGCTTCAACTGGCTCGAGGAAAACGGAGAAATCTGGACCATTCGCTTCGAAACCGGCAAGGGCGAGGTCATCAAGCTCGAAAAGGGCGGCACGGTGCTGCGGGTCAATGACGCCGTCATCGTGCAGAATCCCTCGGAAGAATATGAGGGCATCTACGAGCGCTTCGCGGCCTTGCTGGAACGGCATGAGAGCGACGTCGACGCCGCTCCCTTGCGCCTGATGGCCGATGTGTTTCTGCTGGGCGCCCGCGAGAATGGCGCCCCCTTCGAGTGGTAAGCCTAGTGCCCCGCAGCTGACAGTGTTGCCAGCTGCGTTTCGCTCAGCTTGAGCCGCACGCCCTTGGCCAGGCTCTTGACCTGCTCCACGGATGTGGCCGAAGCGATCGGGGCGGAAATGCCTGGCTGCGCCACGATCCAGCCCAGCGCCACTTCGGCCGGACTGGCATCCACCTCCGCGGCCACGGCGTCGAGCGCCTGGAGGATCGCCTCGCCCTTGGGGTTGAGGTAGTCCTTCATCCCGCCCCCGCGCTGGCTTTTGCCCAGATCGGCCTCCGAACGGTATTTGCCGGTCAGGAATCCCGAAGCCAGGCTGTAATAGCAGATGATGCCGAGCTCGCCACTGAGGGCCATCTGCTGCACCTCGCCTTCCACCTCGTCGCGATCATAAAGATTGAAGCGCGGCTGCAGCACATCATAGCGCGGCAGGGACTTGATCACCGATATTTCATGGGCTTCGCGCATCATCGCGGCGGTGTAGTTCGACGCCCCGATCACCCGCACCTTGCCCGAGCGGATCAGCACATCGTAAGCCGCAAGCGTTTCCTCATGCGGGGTTTGCGGATCGGGCCAGTGGCTCTGGTAAAGGTCGATATAGTCGGTCTGCAACCGGCGCAGCGACTCTTCCACGGCGCTCTTGATGGCCTCGGCACCCAAGCCTCCCGGCGTGTTGGCCGAGTTGACCTTGGTGAAGATATGGACGCTCTCGCGATTGCCGCGGGCCTTGAGCCATTCCCCGATAATGGTTTCACTCTGGCCGGGCGGGTTGCCGGGCACCCAGTTGGGATAGCCTTCAGCAGTGTCGATTGCGGTGAAGCCCTCGCCCACAAAGGCATCCAGCACCTCAAAGCCGGCTTTCTGGTCCACGGTCCAGCCGAACACATTGCCGCCCAGCACCAGGGGTTCAATCACGAGTTCACTGCGTCCAAGCGGGCGACGGTCCATGGGGCTCTCCTTTAGGGATCTGGTACGGTAACGCCCGGGGGCCCATTCGGTTCGGCAGGCACTGTGGGCGCGCAATAAGCCAGCGCGCGATTGATCTCATAAAGCGAGCCGGCAAGCGGGATGAAGTTGAGCGGCGCGGCTGGCCCTTCCTTCGGGTGAAGATAGGCCACGGCGCCGTTCCTGAGATTGTTCAGCAACCAGCCATCGGCATCGGGGAGCCTTGCCCCGTAAGGGCCCTCGCCGGTCTGGGCCGCAATGGTGCGGTTGGTGCGGTCGATGGTCACCAGCCACTCGCCGTCATGCCCTTCGGGGCGGCTGGTATGAGCATAGATGCCCACCGAAAAGTCATCTTCGCAGCGCACCGCGATGCAGGTGAATTTTTCGGGCGTCGAGCCGAGGGCGCAACCCAGCGTCGCCCGGTCGCCCTCGCCCTTGAGCGGAGAATAGCTCCAGCCCTGCTGCTGGGCCTGGACGGTTCCCAGCAACAGGAGGCTCGCGATGGCAGCCCGCACCATGATCATGGCGGGCTTCGGGTCTCGATCAAGTCCCAGCGGTTGCCGTAAAGATCCTCGAACACCGCAACGCTCCCATAAGGCTCATGGCGGGGCGGCTCGACAAAGCGGACGCCCCGGACGGTCATGGCGGCATGGTCGCTGGCAAAATCATCGGTTTCGAGGAACAGCATCACCCGGCCGCCGGTTTGCCGGCCTACCACGGCTTGCTGTTGCGGGCCCTCCGCCCGTGCCAGCAGCAGCCGTGCGCCGCTAGCCCCGCCCGGAGCCACCAGCACCCAGCGCTTGCCTGCGCCAAGGTCGGTATCGGCCAGGAGGGTGAACCCCAATATGCTGCAGTAATACTGGATGGCCGCGTCGTATTCGTCCACCAGCACCGTCACTGTTGCAATCGATTGTGCCATGCGGGCATGGAGCATTGCTGGCCCGTTGCGGTCAAGAGTTGCGTCATGCTCAGCACACGCCGGGGGTCACCGGGAAAAAATCGCGCACGCGTCACAAGATTGACCAAATGGTCAAACTCCCCCATTGCGCTCCCCGGTTTTCTACGCTTTGTTGACGGCAAGCCCGGCCGGCAAACCGGGCGTAAAAACTGTTCCGGGAGACACCAAACATGACATTGATCAAGAGCCTGCTGGCGGCCACCGCCGTGCTCGCGCTGACTGCCGGCGCGGCGCAGGCCAAGCAACTGGTCTACTGTTCCGAAGCCTCGCCCGCTCATTTCGATCCCGGTCCGCTGACCGGCGGCAATGATTTCGACGCCAGCTCCCATACCATCTATGACCGTTTGGTGCAGTTCGAGCCGGGTGGCACGGCCACGATCCCGGGCCTGGCGGAAAGCTGGGACATCTCCGAAGACGGCAAGGAAATCACGTTCCACCTGCGTCCCGGCGTCAAGTTTCACACCACCTCCTATTTTACCCCCACGCGCGAACTCAACGCCGACGACGTGATCTTCTCGTTTGAGCGCCAGTGGAAGGAAGACAATGCCTGGTACGCCTATCTCGAGGGCATGACCTGGGACTATTTCCAGGGCATGGACATGGCGCGCTACATCCAGGAAATCCGCAAGGATGACGATCTGACCGTCACCTTCGTGCTGACCGAGCCCAATGCACCCATGATTGCCAACCTGGCCATGGATTTCGCGGCAATCGTGTCCAAGGAATATGCCGACCAGCTGGAAGCCTCGGGCGACCTGGCGGCGTTCTCCACCCAGCCCGTCGGCACCGGCCCCTTCATGCTGGTGGACTATCAGCTCGATACCGTGATCCGCTACCAGGCCTTCGCCGATTATTGGGATGGCAAGCAGCCGATCGATGATCTGGTTTTCGCCATCACCACCGATCCCTCGGTGCGGGCGCAGCGCTTGCTGGCTGGCGAATGCGATGTCATGTCCTATCCCGCACCGGCAGACATCGCCCAGCTGCAGGCCGACCAGAACCTGACGGTGATGGAGCAGGAAGGCCTCAACGTCGGCTACATGTCCTATAATGTAACCGAGCCGCCGTTCGACAATGTCAACGTCCGCAAGGCCCTGACCATGGCCATCGACAAGGCGGCCATCATCGAGGCGGTCTACCAAGGTGCCGGCCAGGACGCCAAGAACCTGATCCCGCCCACCATGTGGTCCTATAACGACGCCACCGCGGTCGATACCTATGATCCGGAAAAGGCCAAGGCGCTGCTGGCGGAAGCCGGTGTCACCAGCCTGACCACCGATCTGTGGGCCATGCCCGTGTCCCGCCCCTACAATCCCAATGCCCAGCGCGTTGCCGAACTCATCCAGTCCGACTGGGCCGCTGTGGGCGTGACCGCCAACATCGTCACCTATGAATGGACCGAGTATCGGGAGCGCGGCAAAGCCAAGGATCGCAAGGGCCCGTTCCAGATCGGCTGGACCGGCGACAATGGTGATCCGGACAACTTCTTTGCCACCCTGTTCTCCTGCTCGGCCATTGGCGTGTCCAACTACTCGAGCTGGTGCAACCAGGAGTTCGAAGACCTGATCCAGAAGGCCAAGACCACCTCGGACCAGGAGGAGCGCGCCGAGCTCTACCGCCAGGCTCAGGAAATCTTCAAGGCTGAAGAGCCCGCCATGACCCTGGCCCATAGCCGCGTGTTCATGCCCATGAAAAAGACCGTGCTCAACTACAAGATGAGCCCGCTTGGCAACCACTCGTTCAAGGGTGTCGACATCCAGGAATAGGATCATTGCCGGCGCACCTAGCGCCGGCCCGTCCACGATAGGAGCCTCGGTCCAAGCCGGACCGAGGTTTTCCATTTACAAGGGGCCAAGAACCCACCCGATGCTGAACTACATCCTGCGCCGCGTGGCGCTGATCGTGCCGACAATTATTGGCATTTCCATCTGCGCCTTCGCCTTTGTGCGGGTGCTGCCGGGCGACCCGATCCTGGCCATGGCTGGCCAGCATGGCGTGACGCCCGAGCGCTACGAGATCCTGCGCGAGCAATTCGGCTATAACCTGCCGATCTGGCAGCAATACTTCAATTATCTCGGCGGCGTGCTGCAGGGCAATTTCGGCGTTTCGCTGTCCACCAAGCGCCCCGTGCTCACCGAGTTCATGACGCTGTTTCCCGCCACCATCGAGCTCAGCCTTGTTGCGATGTTCTTTGCGGTGGCCATCGGCATTCCTGCCGGTATCTTTGCCGCCGTCAAGCGCGGCTCCTGGTTCGACCAGCTGACCATGGGCGTGGCGCTGACGGGCTATTCCATGCCCATCTTCTGGTGGGGGCTGCTGCTGATCATCTTTTTCTCGGGCTATCTCGGCTGGACCCCGGTTTCGGGCCGCATCGCCCTGACCTTCTTTTTGCGCCCCATCACCGGCTTCATGCTGATCGACACGCTGCTTTACGGCAATTGGCCGGCCTTTGTTTCAGCGCTGCGCCACCTGATCCTGCCGGCAGTGGTGCTGGGCACCATTCCCCTGGCGGTGATCGCCCGGCAGACCCGATCCGCCATGCTCGAGGTGTTGGGCGAGGATTATGTGCGTACCGCGCGCGCCAAGGGCATGCCGCCAAGGCGCGTGATCAATGTCCATGCGCTGCGCAACGCTCTTATTCCGGTGATCACCACCATCGGCCTGCAGGTCGGCCTGCTGCTGGGCGGCGCTATCCTGACCGAAACCATCTTTTCCTGGCCGTGCATCGGCAAGTGTATGATCGATTCCATTTCCAAGCGTTATTATGTGGTGGTGCAATCGGGCCTGCTGCTGATTGCCCTGATCGTGATGGCCGTGAACCTCCTCGTGGACGTGCTTTACGCCGTCATCAACCCGCGCATCCGGGTGCAATAGCCATGACCGAAGCC
>JAQGKH010000260.1 GCA_028290225.1 Devosia sp.
CGTTCCTTGTCGACCCCGAAGTCGATACTCGACTTTACGAGGTCGCCGGCTTCAAGGTCGCGGGCAAGCGCGCTGTACGCATCGATATCCTCGAGCGGCTCGCCGATATCATCCGGCCGCTGATTGCCATTGATCCCGGACACTACCAGGGAGATGTTCCGGCCGGGGCGGCAGAAGGCAATGGCTTCCGCGTCACAGTCGAGATGACCTCGCTGTTGGGCTGCTCGGGCGAGGATTTCGCGTCCATTCTCCAGTCGCTAGGATACCGGTTGCGCCGGACGCTCAAGCCGGTAATTGCGCCGGCAGCTGCAGCGCCTGAACCAGCCACGCCTGCCGAGGCCAGCGCGGAAGCGCCTGCTCTAGAGCAAACGCTTGGCGATAATCCGAGCGAAGTGGAACCGAGCGGCGCCGCGCAAGAACCCGGGATCGAGGCTCTGGCGGAGCCGCTGCCGCTGGACATTCCGCCGACCACCATCATCGAAGCCACCGCCCCGGCAGGGGACGAAGTGGCGGCACCGGTTGCCGAAGCGACCACCACCGAAAACACGGCGCCGAGCGAGCCGGAATGGGACGAAGTCTGGTTTCCCGGTGGCAAGCGCCCGGACAACCGGCGCCATCAGCAAGGTCGTCGTGGCGGAGCGGAAGGCGGGGAAGGCGAGGGGCGTCCGCGACATGAGCGCCAGCGGTCCGCCGCCAAGCGGCGGCCCGAAGGGGAGGTGCAGGACCTGTCAAGGCGTCGCCCGGAGGGCGAAGTGCAGGACCTGAGCAAGGCCCAGCATCTCAACCCCAAGCCCAAGTTCGAGCGTCCGAAAACCGAAGCGCGCCGCTTCGACAAGCCGCGCGGGGATGCGCCCAAGTTCGACAAGCCGGTGCGCGAGAAGCGGGAAGCGGTGTTCGATCCGGACAGCCCGTTTGCAGCGCTGGCAGCGCTGCGCAACAAAAAGGACTAGCGCGTGGCGGGGCTGGTCGAGCCACCCGTCCGCAAGGAGCGGCTCGACAAGTTCCTGTTTTTCGCGCGGGCGCTGAAATCGCGCACGCTGGCGCAAAAAACCATCGAGGCGGGGGCTGTTCGCGTCAATTCCGAGCGGACATTGAACACCGATCATCGGGTTGGCGCGGGCGATGTGCTGACCATGACGCTGCATGGCCGCATCCTGGTCTGGAAGATTCTTGACGTTGGCGAACGAAGAGGTCCGGCCAGCGAGGCCGCGGGCCTGTATGAGGACCTGTCGCCTCCGCCGCTGCCCCGAGACAGCCTGTCCTCGTTCGAGCGGGCGGTAGGGGAGCGGGTGCCGGGCTCGGGTCGGCCCACCAAGAAAGAGCGCCGCGACACGGACCGGCTGCTCGATGATCCGGATGACTAGAACAGCTTTGCGCCATCGGGGCCTGGGCGGCAAATGGCTGCTCCCCTCCAACCTTGCGATCAGGGGAAAAACGGTTTAGCACCGGCGCAACGCCTTCCGGCGATCTCCGTTGACCATCCGTGTCCCGCAAAGCCCGCCTCCATGACCTATATCGTCACCGACAACTGCATTAAGTGCAAATATACCGACTGCGTCGAAGTGTGTCCGGTGGACTGCTTCTACGAAGGCGAGAACATGCTCGTCATCCATCCAGACGAGTGCATCGACTGTGGCGTGTGCGAGCCCGAATGCCCGGCGGAAGCGATCAAGCCGGATACGGAGAGTGGCCTCGACGCCTGGCTGGAGATCAACACCAAGTTCTCTGCCGTCTGGCCCAATCTGTCGGAGCGGCGGGACCCACCGGCCGATGCCAAGCAGTTCGATGGCGAAGCGGGCAAATTCGAGAAGTATTTTTCAGAAGCGCCCGGCGAAGGCGATTAGCCCTTAGCGCCTCTAACCCAAACGTTGATCAGACCTCAATGCGGCCAGGTTGCCGCAGTGATTCGTTCTTTTTTGATTCTGCCGAATTTTTGTGCTAGGGTGTTGCTCGTCTGCAGTTGAGCTCATCTTCACTGTGCCATTTGGCACGATTTCTGGCTACATCGCTAGAGACATGGCGTTCCGGCAAAGCGGACCGGAACGATCGTGGAGCTTGACTGCCGCCGGGCCTGCACTGCGGGCAGAGCAGAGTTAGCGTGGACGGTCCTTCCCGCCGGGAACTGTCCACCGGGGCGTCAACAAGGAGTTCCACCATATGGTAGCCAAGAAGTCACAGCAGCGGCTTGGGTTCAAGACGGGCGAATATGTCGTTTATCCCGCGCATGGCGTCGGCATGATCGTGTCGATCGAAGAACAAGAAGTGGCTGGCCTTACTCTTGAGTTGTTCGTCATCAGCTTTGAACAGGACAAGCTGACGTTGCGCGTTCCCGTGGCCAAGATCAAGTCCGTTGGCATGCGCAAGCTGGCCGAAGAAGACATGGTGACCCAGGCGCTGCACACAGTCACCGGTCGCGCCCGCGTCAAGCGCACCATGTGGTCGCGCCGGGCCCAGGAATATGAAGCCAAGATTAATTCGGGCGATCTGATTGCCATTTCGGAAGTCGTGCGCGACCTTTATCGTTCCGAAGAACAGCCCGAGCAGAGCTATTCGGAACGCCAGCTGTTCGAGCAGGCCATGGACCGCATGAGCCGCGAGCTGAGTGCAGTCAATCGGCTGACGCTGACCGAAGCCGTGCAGCTGATTGAAAAGAATCTCGCCAAGTCGCCCAAGCGCACCAAGGCGGATGCGGCTGACGCGGCCGATGCCAGCGATGAGGAAGCTGCTGCCTGATCCCGTCGGCAGTAATGTTTTGGAGGGCCGGCGCTTGCGCCGGCCCTTTTGTTTGCGCCGCTATCGGCGCGCATCCAGCACATCGCGCAGCCGGGTCGTGGCACTGCCGGGCTTGAGCGGTTGCTGTTGGGACTCGTGGGGCGACCAGCCCGACAGCCAGATGATCTCCAGCGTGGCGCGAATACGCCCGTCCGGGTCGGCATTCTGGCTGGCATAAGCCTCTGCGGCGGCGGCCAGCAGGGTGCGGGTGGCCGGTCGGCGGGAGCGGTCTGCCAAGGGATTGCTGGCCCCCAGGCTCTTGAGCTCGGCCATGAGGGTAAAGGCATCGGGATAGCGCACCGTATGAGTTTCCACATCGGTCACCGGCAGGGCAAGGCCCGCACGCTGCAGCAATGCACCGGCATCGCGAACCTGGATGAAGGGGGCTACCCGGGGTGAGGCGCCGCCCTGCACGCTGGCATCGGCCGACAAGAAGGCTTCCCGCAATTCCGTCAGGGTTTCGCCGCCCAGCGCAGCGGCCAGCAACAGGCCATCGGGGGCCAACCGGGCCCGCAGGCGTGCCAGATAGCCGGGCACGTCATTGACGCTTTGCAGGTGCAGCAGGGAAACAATGAGTTCGTAGTTCTCGCCTTCGATCTCCGGCATTTCGCCGGCTGCCGTGAACGCCGGCAGACGCTGAAACGCAAATGCACCATGGGCACTGTGCCCGCTCGCCGGCAGACGTTCTGGATCGGGACCAATCAGCAGGGCCCGACTGAAGGGGCGGAGCAGGGTGGCCAGGCGATCCTCCAGATCGCCGAGCACAAGCGCAGTCACAAAATCGGTTTCCGCCGCCGGCCGGCGGCTCAGATGCTGACGGATCAGCGCCGGGTCAAAGATTTGGGGAGGCGCTTGCATGGAAGCTCTTGCAGCCAAGGAGGGACATGACACTATCAAGCTATATGGAGACCCCCGATCCCAGTGTCAAAACCGATTGGCCGATGCGCCGTGCCCTGGCGGGGCTGCGGCGGCTCGGGGTGGCCGTGCTGGACCAGTTGTATCCCCCGGTTTGCCTGAACTGCGAAGCGCCAGCCGCGCAAACCGATGGCCTGTGTTCCAGCTGCTTTTCCCTGATGCGACCTATCACTGCGCCGCTCTGCCTCAGGCTGGGGATCCCCTTCGAGTTTTCACTCGGCCCCGATGGTGTTTCGGCCGAAGCGGTGGCGGACCCGCCGCCTTTTGCGCGGGCGCGTGCCGCTGTGGTGTACAACGAGGTCGCCCGGACACTGGTATCGCGCCTCAAATATGGTGACCGCCCCGAGATCGCACGGTTCTGCGCACGTTTGATGGCGGGCGCTGGACATGAGTTGTGGGGCGGATCCCCCGGCGTACTGGTGCCGGTGCCGTTGCATCCGCGCCGCCGACGCGAGCGTCGCTATAATCAATCGGCCGAAGTCGCGCTGCAACTGGCCAGGCTCACAGGTGTGGCGGCTGAGCTTAGCCTTGTGCGCCGCACCAAGCAGACGCGCCAGCAGGTTGGCCTCTCGAGCGAGGGTCGGCTACGCAACGTGCGGGGGGCGTTTGCCGTTGATCCAGAGCTGCCGATCCGGCCCACAGGGCGTCGGGTGATCCTGGTTGACGATGTTTACACAACCGGAGCCACCACCAAGGCTGTCACCCGCGTTTTGCTGCGGGCCGGGGTGGAGCAGGTGGATGTGATCACCTTCGCCCGC
>JAQGKH010000276.1 GCA_028290225.1 Devosia sp.
GCAATTCCCAATGCATGCGATGGGCAGTGCGGAACAGTTGTTCACCCACCTCGGTCAGCACCAGGCCGCGCGCATGGCGGATGAAGAGCTTGAGCCCCAGATCATCCTCCAGTGCCGAGATCTGGCGGCTGACGGCCGACTGGCTCATGCCAAGCTTTTCAGCGGCATGCGTGAAACTACCCGACTCGGCGGCGGTGTGAAAAATCCGGAGCTTGTCCCAGTCGAGCATTTTGGCGTGCTTTCTTGTTGGTGGGTGGTCTACTCCGCCGCTTCGGCGAGTTCGTGTTCGGCCAAGAACCGTTCGGCGTCAAGCGCGGCCATGCAGCCCATGCCGGCGGCCGTTATGGCCTGGCGATAAACGTCGTCGGTGACATCCCCAGCAGCAAAAACGCCGGGAATGTTGGTTTGAGTGGTGCCCGGCTGAACCTGCAGATAGCCGCCGGGCTTCATGTCGAGCTTGCCGGCAAACATCGCGGTCGCCGGTGAGTGGCCGATAGCGACGAATACCCCGTCGATGGGCTGGGTATAGGTGCGGCCGCTCTTGAGGTCGCGCAGGGTGACCGCGTTGACCGAAGGCGGCATGGCACTGCCGTCGATCTCGGCAATCTCGGTGTTCCAGCGCACTTCGATCCTGGGGTTCTTGAACAGGCGATCTTGCAGGATGCGCTCGGCGCGGAACTCGGAGCGGCGATGCACCAGAATGACCTTGGACGCGAAATTGGTGAGGAACAGGGCTTCTTCGACGGCGGTGTTGCCGCCACCCACCACGACCACTTCCTTGTTGCGATAGAAAAAGCCATCGCAGGTGGCGCAGGCGGAAACGCCAAAGCCCTGGAACTTCTGTTCGGAGGGCAGGCCGAGCCATTTGGCCTGAGCGCCGGTGCAGATGATGATGCTGTCGGCGGTATAGGTGGTGCCGCTGTCGCTGGTGAGAACAAAGGGGCGGCGGTCGAAATCCACCGCCGTGATCACATCATTGACGATGCGCGTGCCGACATGCTCGGCCTGGGCGCGCATTTGGTCCATGAGCCAGGGACCCTGGATCACATCGGCAAAGCCGGGGTAATTCTCCACATCGGTGGTGATGGTCAACTGGCCACCGGGCTGGATTCCCTGGATCATCACCGGCTCCAGCATGGCACGCGCCGCATAGATTGCAGCGGTATAGCCGGCCGGCCCCGAACCGATGATGATGACTTTCGCGTGCATCGCAACGCTCTCCCCAGATTACGAGGCTCCCTTGAGCCTCAGTTAAAAGCCGAAGTGCGGGCGGATTCAAGGCCAGCTGCATGGCAGGGCCAATTCGGCCGACGCTGTGCACCTAAAAAGCACAGTGTGCACGCGCCTTTGCCCGTTCGGCAGGCTTAGTTGTAGCGGATCTTGAGGATTTCATAGGAGCGGGAGCCACCGGGGGCTGCCACTTCAAACGAATCGCCGACCGACTTGCCGATCATGGCCCGGGCAATGGGCGAGGAAATGGAGATGCGCCCGGCCGAAGCGTCTGCCTCGGGATCGCCCACCACCTGGTAGGTCTTTTCTTCCTCGGTGTCCTCGTCGACATAGGTGACGGTGGCGCCAAACTTGACGGAGGAGCCGGAAAGCTTGGAGACATCGATGATGTCGGCCAGCGCCAGGATGGTTTCGAGTTCCTTGATGCGGCCTTCGTTGAGGCTTTGCTGTTCCTTGGCCGCCGAATATTCGGCGTTTTCGGACAGGTCCCCATGGGCGCGTGCTTCGGAAATGGCGTCGATGATGCGACGGCGCTCATTGGCGGTGCGGTGCTCAAATTCTGCGGTAAGGGCCTTGTGGCCCTGCACCGTCATCGGGATCTTGTCCATTCGTCTCGCCTCCAGGGCAAATGCAGGTGTCTTCCAGCCAAAACCCGTTCGGCATCCGCTTCACGACAAGTTTTCAGGGAAGATGGGCTCAAAATGCCTGCCCGCCGCGTCGCGGTCAAGCAGGTGACGCCGAACAACATAGGGTGTCCCCACGTCCATTCAAGCTCAGATGAGAGAAGGGAGTGAATCGGTGGTGGGCTAATCGGCTGATCGGGACGAGGTCAGTTCTCGAAGCTCGCCTTGTGTGGGGGAGCGCATGGTCAGCCGCGCCGATGGGGCCAGCGGCAAGCAACAAAAAAGCGCACCACAAGGATGCGCTTGAAGCTGGGGTATGGATAATGGGTCAGGATGGAACGAGATTGTCGGCGGCGGACTTGCCGGTGCGCTTGTCCTTGACGATCTCGTAGGTGATCTTCTGGCCTTCGTCGAGACCATTAAGCCCCGAGCGCTGAACCGCCGAGATGTGGACAAAAACGTCCGTGCCGCCTTCGTCGGGCTGGATGAAGCCGTAGCCCTTTTGACCGTTGAACCACTTTACGGTGCCAGTTGCCATGATGCGCGTTCCCTCGTGCAGTCGCTGCTGTAGGCAGTCCCGATCACAATGACCAAGACTTGGTTGAATCGAATTCTCGGATAGTGACGTCAGCAGGGGCGAATGGTGTTCGCATGATCAGATCAGTCGGCCGCTTTATTCGATGTCGGGAGCTTAGCTGTAAAAAAGAGGGGGTTCAATACAGTGAATGCGCGTGCCGAAGCGTCCCGCCAAACAGCGGTTTGGCGAGGGGCGGGGCACTGGGGCCCAAGTGCTTGGCGAAGACTTCAGCCTTTACCGAGACGCGAACTGGAGCCGCGCCGAACACGGGAGTTGTTCAGCGGCAGCATAGGCGCTGCATGCGACGCCAAGATGTTAGCCCAAATGCGGGGCAATGTAACCCTGCCGTGCAATAGCTGTTCTTGCTTTCGACAGGGATTTGCGCCACATCGTCGCTCCGACACCTCCCTCCATTCAGAGATCGTACGCGCTTGACCAAGGCGTTTCAGACTTCGGGCGACATGATCGCCGACCGACGTGCCGGTTATGCACGGCTGTTGAGCGACAACGGCGACCACCAGGCTGCTGCAGAACTCATGGCACAGGCGCTGGAACTCGCTCCCGAATGGGCCGCGGGATGGGACCTGCTTGGCAGCTTCAGCGAAAAGGCGGGTGATCTGAGCGGCGCCATTTCGGCCTGGCGGCATCTGGAAGCGCTGGACGACGACGGGGTATTCGGCGCCGCGCTCAAACTCTCGGCGCATGGGGCCAATGTGGCCGGCGCCGGGACCGCGGTGAGTTATGTCGAGGCCTTGTTCGATCAATATGCGCCGCGCTTTGAAATGGCCCTGGTGGGCAAGCTGGGCTATCAGGTGCCGGCGCTGCTCGATGGCATGATCGAGCAGGAAATGGCGCGGCTCGGCATCGGCGGGTTCGGCGAGGCGCTGGATCTGGGTTGTGGCACCGGCCTGATGGGCGAGCGGTTGCGCTCCAAGGTCGAGCGGCTGGTCGGGGTCGATCTATCCGCCGCGATGGTGGCGGAGGCCCGGCGGAAGGGGATCTATGACGAGCTGGAAAAAGCGGAACTGGTGCAGTTTCTTCAACGCCGCCCGCCTGAGGCGGATTTGATCACTGCTGCCGACGTGCTGATTTACTGCGGGGCACTGCCACCGGTGCTCCAAGCCATGGTCGCGGCGCTACGGCCCGGCGGGCTGCTGGTGTTCTCGCTGGAGGCCCATGACGGAGAGGAGGCGGTGTTTTTGCGCCCGTCATTGCGCTATGCGCATGGGGTTGCCGCGACCGGAGTGGCGCTCGCCGATGCGGGCCTCCATGTGCGCCAGTTCGAAACTGCGGTTTTGCGGCAGGACCGTGGGGCCCCGATCACCGGCATTCTGGTGGTGGCACAAAAACCGGCTGATGCCGCAGCCTGAGGATCACGCATGAACACGCTCCGTTTCGATTTCCGCTCTGACACCGTGACCCGCCCGTCGGCCGGGATGCGGGCGGCGATGGCTGCCGCCGAAGTCGGCGACGATGTTTATGGGGACGATCCGACGGTGAACCAGCTCGAGCAGCGCATGGCGGCGCTGCTGGGTAAGGAAGCGGCGCTGTTCGTGCCGTCCGGGACCATGTCCAACCTGCTGGCGCTAATGAGCCATTGCGGACGGGGGGACGAGTTCATCGCGGGGCAGGATGCCCATTGCTACAAGTGGGAAGCGGGTGGAGCGGCGGTGCTGGGCTCGATCCAGCCACAGCCGGTGGCGCATCAGCCGGACGGAACCATGGCGCTGGTCGAACTGGAAGCAGCGATCAAGGACGAGGACCAGCACTTTGCGCGCACGCGCGTGATTGCGCTGGAGAATACCTTTGGCGGGCGGGTATTGCCCGTTGCGTATATGCAGGCCGTTGCGGAACTGACGCAGCGGCGCGGATTGGGGCTGCACCTGGATGGAGCGCGGGCGTTCAATGCCTGCGTGGCGCTGGGGATCGACATCTCGGTTTTCGCTGCGCCGTTCGACACGGTGTCGATCTGCCTGTCCAAGGGGCTCGGCACGCCGGTGGGGTCGGTGCTGGTTGGCAAGGACGCGCTGATCGACAAGGCGCGGCGGCATCGCAAGATGCTTGGAGGCGGCATGCGGCAGGCGGGCATTCTCGCTGCGGCCGGGCTGTATGCGCTCGAGCATAATGTGGCGCGGCTGGCCGAGGATCACCGGCGCGCCAGGCAGCTGGCCGACGGGCTGGCGGCGTTTCCGGACCTTACCGTGACGGCGCCCGACACCAATATCGTGTTTGTTCAGGCCGCGGTGGAGCTTGAAGCGGCGATGTCGCGGTTTCTGGCGGACCGGGGCGTTGGCGTGGGCGGTCAGTATGGGCAGCAGCGCTGGGTCACCCATCTCGATATCGATGATGGCGCGATCGAGGAGAGCCTGGGCGTGGTCCGGGACTTCTTTGGCGCCTGACTTCCCCTGGATTGGCGGGGCTGAGACTCCTCGAAGTTCGCGCGCTACTGGGGCCGGGCAGAGTTTCAACAGCCCCGCCGCGATGGCGGGGCTGCAAGTCAGTCGCCGAGGTCAGGCGGCGAAGTAGTCCTGAAGCGGGCGGACCTGGAGATTGCCGCCGCGATAAGCAACGATGCCCTGGACCGCGGCCACGGCGCCATCGATCGTCGTGTAATAAGGGATCTTGGCGTAAAGAGCGGTGCGACGGATGTCGCGGCTGTCCGAGATCGCCTTCATGCCATCGGTGGTGTTGATCACCAGCTGCACGCCGCCGTTCTTCATCAGATCGACGATGTGTGGGCGGCCTTCCAGCACCTTGTTGATCTTGGTCGCGGCAATGCCGTTATCGACGAGGTAGCGCTGGGTGCCGCCGGTGGCGAGGATGGTGAAACCGGCCTGCTCGAGGTGGCGGGCCACATCGATGATCAGTTCCTTGTCGGCATCGCGCACCGAGATGAACGCACCGCCGCTGGTGGGGACCTTGGAGCCGGCGCCCATCTGCGACTTGGCGAAGGCCATGGCGAAATCATAATCCAGGCCAATCACTTCGCCGGTGGACTTCATTTCCGGCCCCAGCACGGTGTCGACGCCCGGGAAGCGGCTGAAGGGGAACACGGCTTCCTTGACGGCGATGTGCTTGAAGGTCTTTTCCTTGAGATCAAAGCTCGCGAGGCTTTCGCCCGCCATGATGCGCGCGGCGATCTTGGCGATGGGCTGGCCGATCACCTTGGCCACGAAGGGCACGGTGCGCGAGGCGCGCGGATTGACTTCCAGCAGGTAGATGATGCCGTCCTTGAGTGCGTATTGCACGTTCATCAGGCCGCCCACCTTGAGGGCAAAGGCGAGTTCGCGCGTTTGGCGCTTGAGCTCGTCCATGATCTCGGGAGACAGGTTTTGCGGTGGCAGCGAGCAGGCACTATCACCCGAATGGATGCCGGCTTCCTCGATGTGCTCCATGATGCCGGCAACGAACACGTCCTTGCCATCGCACAGGGCGTCGACGTCGATTTCGGTGGCACCCGAGAGATAGGCATCGAACAGCAGCGGGTTGTCGGACAGCACCGAGTTGATCTGGCCGGTGCGGTCATTGGGGTAGCGCTGCAGGATATCGGGGGGCACGAGGCCGGTCAGGGTATCCTGCACATAGCGCTCGAACTCACCGGCAGAATGGACGATGGCCATGGCGCGGCCGCCCAGCACATAGGACGGGCGGATCACCAGCGGATAGCCCAGGCGCTCGGCAACAAGGCGAGCCTGTTCAAGGCTATAGGCGATGCCGTTCTTGGGTTGAGTCAGCTCCAGCTTGTTGAGGAGCTTGGAGAACAGGTCGCGGTCTTCGGCGAGGTCAATGGCATCGGGCTGGGTGCCGAGGATAGGCACGCCGGCCTTTTGCACCGCTTCGGCCAGGTTCAGCGGGGTTTGGCCGCCGAACTGGACGATGACGCCGTGAAGGGTCCCGTTCTGCTTTTCGGTGAGCAGGATCTCCAGAACGTCTTCCTCGGTCAGCGGCTCGAAATACAGCCGGTCGGAGGTGTCGTAATCAGTGGAAACGGTTTCGGGATTGCAGTTGACCATGATGGTCTCGTAACCGGCTTCCGACAGAGCGAAAGCGGCGTGGCAGCAGCAATAATCGAACTCGATGCCCTGGCCGATGCGGTTCGGGCCACCGCCGAGGATCACGACCTTCTTGCGATCGGAGGGGCGCGCCTCGTCGGCGGGTTGGCCGGCGAACGGGGCTTCATAGGTCGAGTACATATAGGCCGTGGGCGAAGCGAATTCGGCGGCCGAAGTGTCGATACGCTTATAGACCGGGCGCACATCGAGGGACTGGCGCAGCTTGCGCACATCGGTGGTCTTGAGACCGGCCAACTGGGCGAGGCGGGCATCGGAAAAGCCCATGGCCTTGAGCGAACGCAGGGGCGCGGCCTCCTGGGGCAGGCCGAATTGCTTGACCTTGGCTTCGGTGTCGACAATGCCCTGCATCTGCTCGAGGAACCAGGGGTCGATCTTGCAGGCGGCGTGGATGTCCTCAAGGCTGGTGCCCAGGCGCATGGCTTCGGCGACATGGAGGAGGCGGTTGGGGGTGGGGGTGCCGAGCGCGGCCTTGATGGCGTTCTTGTCTTCGCCTTCGCCGAGACCGGGAATGCCGATCTCGTTGAGGCCGGTGAGGCCGGTTTCGAGCGAGCGCAGGGCCTTTTGCAGCGATTCCTGGAAGGTGCGGCCGATGGCCATGGCTTCGCCCACCGACTTCATCGAGGTGGTCAGGCGATTATCGGCGCCGGGGAATTTCTCGAAGGCAAAGCGCGGGAGCTTGGTGACGACATAGTCGATGGTGGGCTCGAAGGAGGCCGGGGTGGCGCCGCCGGTGATGTCGTTTTCCAGCTCATCGAGGGTGTAGCCGACCGCGAGCCGCGCCGCGACCTTGGCGATGGGGAAGCCCGTGGCCTTGGAGGCGAGGGCGGAGGAGCGCGACACGCGCGGGTTCATTTCGATGACGACCATGCGCCCATCGGCGGGGTTGATCCCGAACTGGACGTTGGAGCCGCCGGTTTCGACGCCGATCTCGCGCAGCACCGCCAGCGAGGCGTCGCGCATGATCTGGTATTCCTTGTCGGTCAGCGTCAGGGCCGGGGCGACGGGGATGGAATCGCCGGTATGGACGCCCATGGGATCGATGTTCTCGATCGAGCAGATGATGATGCAGTTGTCCTTTTTGTCGCGGACAACCTCCATCTCGTATTCTTTCCAGCCCAGCACCGATTCCTCGACCAGCACTTCATTGGTGGGCGAGGCATCGACGCCGCTTTCGATGATGGCCAGGTATTCCTCGCGGTTATAGGCAATGCCGCCACCGGTGCCCCCCAGGGTGAAGGAGGGGCGGATGATGCAGGGCAGGCCGATCACCTCAAGCGCCTGCAGGGCCTCGATGGTGTTGTGCGCCAGCATGGAGCGCGGGGTTTCCAGGCCGATCTTCTTCATGGCGTCGCGGAACAGCTCGCGATCTTCGGCCTTGTCGATGGCTTCGGCGGTGGCGCCGATCATCTCGACGCCGAATTTCTCGAGCACGCCCATCTTGCGCAGCGAGAGCGCGCAGTTGAGCGCGGTTTGCCCGCCCATGGTGGGCAGGAGCGCATCGGGGCGTTCCTTTTCGATGATCTTGGCGACCACTTCAGGCGTGATCGGCTCCATGTAAGTGGCGTCAGCCAAATCCGGATCGGTCATGATGGTGGCCGGATTGGAGTTGACCAGGATGATCCGGTAGCCCTCTTCCTTGAGCGCCTTGCAGGCCTGGGTGCCGGAATAATCGAACTCGCAGGCCTGTCCGATAATGATCGGACCCGCACCGATGATGAGGATCGATTTGATGTCGGTACGTTTTGGCATGGTGCTCGCTCAACTGTTCACGTCGTAGTGGTCGCGCCGCCGAACCGAAAAAGTGGAGCCACTTTTTCCGGCAACGCTCCGGTAGCTGGGCGAGGGGGAGAATCGCCCGGACAGCACCTGTCTCGCGGCAAACCCGCGCGGCAACAGAGCGCTGCGGCGCGGGGTCAGGTCCAGACATGGTGGTTAGGTGGGCTGTCTAGCGGAGATGGCGCGGAAAGGGAAGGGGTGGCAGGCCTGCACCTGATGCCGCAGGCGAGGTCAGGAGGAAGACTGGTCCCTAGGGACATGCGTGGTCTCTGAGGTGCCAATGCTGCATGCTGCAACCCTGACGCCAGAATCGCAGCGCACTTGCCCGATCATGGCCTGCGCTCGCCAACACTTGGCAAATACACGGCATATTAAGCTGACCTCGCCAATAGTGCGGCTGATGGGGCCAGGGTCAACGCTCCAGCGAGTTCAAGTGGGCGCGTCCAGGCTTAGCGGCAGAGTTCGCGGTTGCAGGTAGGCCCTCAAAGTGAGTGTGTGCTGCATGCGCCTCCTTATCGGTATCGTCATCGTCGTGGGCTGCGTCATGGGCGGCTATGCCGGCGTGGGCGGGCATTTCCAGGTCCTGTGGCAGCCATTCGAGTTCATCATCATCCTGGGGGCGGCCATCGGCGCCTTCGTGATCGGCAATACCGGGCCGGTGATCAAGGCGACCTTGGGTGCCTTTGGCACGCTGTTCAAAGGCCCCAAATACAACAAGGCGGCCTATGTGGAACTGCTGGGCATGCAGTTCACCTTGTTCAAGCTGGTGCAGTCCAAAGGGATTTTGGCGCTCGAGCCGCATATCGAGAACCCGCACGAATCCGAACTGTTCAACCGGTTTCCGACCTTTGCCAAGAACCACCACGCCGTCGAGTTCGTGTGCGACTACATGCGCATGGTCACCCTCGGGTCGAACAATGTCCACGAAATGGAAGCGTTGATGGACGAGGAACTGGAAACCCATCACCAGGAGCAGCACCGCATCGTTTCCGCGATGCAGGCACTGGCGGACGGCACTCCGGCCCTGGGCATCGTGGCCGCGGTGCTCGGCGTCATTCACACCATGGGTGCCATCAGCGAGCCGCCCGAAGTGCTTGGCCATATGATCGGCGGTGCCCTGGTGGGCACGTTCTTTGGCGTGTTCGTGGCCTATGGCTTTTTTGCGCCATTCGCCCAGTCGCTCAGCAATATCTACCAAGCTGAGTCGAAGTATTTCCTGTCGCTCAAGGTGGGCCTGCTCGCCCACATCTCGGGCCAGGTGCCGGTGATGGCCATTGAATTCGCCCGCAAGGCGCTGCTGTCGGAGGACCGTCCGACCTTTGATGAAGTCGATGCAGCGACTGCCAACCTCACTGCCGCGTAAGGGTTCCAGCCATGGCGCAATACAACCAGCCGATCATCATCAAGAAGGTCAAGAAGGCCGCCCATGCCCATCATGGCGGCGCCTGGAAGATTGCCTATGCGGATTTCGTGACGGCGATGATGGCGTTTTTCCTGCTGCTCTGGTTGATCAGCATGACGACGCCCGAGCAGAAGGAAGGCCTGGCGGATTATTTCGCGCCTCCCAATGTGTCGCCGAGCACCAGCGGCTCGGGTGGTGTGCTGGGCGGGACGGCCCTGGACTCGGTGGGCGCCAAGATGGCCGGTGCCGCGCTGGACGCCAAGCCGAAAGCGGCTCCGGCTGCCAATCTGTCGCCGGGTGCGGAGCACAAGGGCACCGGGCAAAATGAAGGCGAAACCGGCACCAGCGACAGCACCAGCGGCGTCGCCGAACGGGACATGAAGTCAGTGCAGGCTTTCCACAGCGCCGCAGCCAGTATCCGCCAGGCCTGGCAAGCGCTGCCCGATGTGGCGCAGATCGCCGATAATCTGTTGGTGGAGGAAACCGAGCAGGGCCTCGACATCCAGATCATCGACCAGGAAGGCGCGCCGATGTTTCCCGAGGGGTCCAAATACCCCACCGAGCCGGCCCGCCAGGCGATCGCGGCATTGGGGCCGATCCTGCAGAAGCTTTCCAACCAGATCACCATTTCAGGTCACACGGCGGCCGGTGGCACCTATGCCAATCCGCGCTACGGCTCGTGGGAGCTTTCCAGCGACCGGGCCAATGTGGTGCGGGGGCTGCTGGGCGAGTTCGGGTTATCGGACGATCGGATCAGCGCCGTCAGCGGCAGGTCCAGCGCCGATCCGTTTTTTCCCAATGATCCCTATCAAGCCGCCAATGAGCGCATCAAAATCGTCGTGCTGGACGGGGCCCCGCCGATGCCGGCAGAGATGGGCTTCTAGGGCCATCATTGCCGAAGCGGCGCACCAGACCGGCAGGGTGCGAGGACCCGGCGGCATGACCAGACATTAAGCACGGTGCCCAATAGTTTGCCCCAGCGCATTTGTGCCGACGCTTCTTAACCGAAAGGCGGCGTTGGCGGAGGAAAATGCGTGAAACCGGAATGGTTCATCCATGCAATACGCGCTTGCACAGCAGAGTTACTCCCCTGATCTCGTAGACCAGCAGCAAACGGGCATTGTGCTGCTCGACCA
>JAQGKH010000279.1 GCA_028290225.1 Devosia sp.
CCATGAGGCTTTCCACGTTCAGCCGAGGATTGAGCGACCCGAACGGATCCTGGAACACCATCTGCAGGGGCTTGCCGCCCGGCCTGCCGGCGGTCTCTATGCCGCCCCGGTGCTTGTGAACCAGCCCCAGCATGGCCCTGGCACTCGTGGATTTGCCCGAGCCGCTTTCCCCCACAATGGCGAGAGTCTCGCCGCGCGCCAGATCGAAGTCGACCCCGTCCACCGCATGCACGGCCCCTTTGGGTCGGGCAAACTGGCGCCGCCCAACGGGGAAGCGAACCACGAGATCTTGCACCACCGCGGCCTTGGGAGCGCGGGGCGGCGCATCGCTGCGAACCGCACCACCGCCGGTGAAATGCGGAACGGCGCCGAGCAGGTGCTGGGTATAGCTGTGCCGGGGCTGGTCGAGCACTTGATCCAGCGGTCCCCGCTCCACCGCCTCTCCGCCCTGCATCACCATCACCTGATCGGCAAACCCGGCAACCAGGCCGATATCATGGGTGATGAAGATCATCGCCATGCCGGTTTCCTCACGCAGCTCGGCCAGCAAGGCCATGATCTGCGCCTGCACGGTGACATCGAGCGCGGTGGTCGGTTCGTCGGCGATCAACAAACGCGGATTGCTCGCGATCACCATGGCGATCATCACGCGCTGGCGCATGCCGCCGGACAGCTGGTGTGGATAATAACGCAGCCGCGCCGCGGCATCGGGGATGCGCACCCGCTCCAGCGCCTGCCGCGCCGCCTCGGTCGCCGCCCGTCCTTCCAAACCCCGGTGCAGGCGGAAGGCTTCCTCGATCTGCGCCCCGATCGTGTGTACGGGATTGAGCGAGGTCATCGGCTCCTGAAAGATCATGCCGATCTCGCGCCCCCGCACGCCGGTCAGCACGCTTTCGCTGGCCGTCGCCAGGTCCAGTACGCTCCCATCAGCGCGCCGCAGTTCCGCCCTGCCCCCGGTGATGCGACCGCCACCAAAATCCACCAACCGGTTGAGCGACAATGCGGTCACCGATTTGCCCGAGCCGCTTTCGCCCACAATGGCCAGCGTTTCACCAGCCTGCAGTTCAAAGCTGACCCCCCGCACCACTTCATGGGCCTCGGGCTGGCGCCCGAAGCCGACGCGAAGGTCGCGAACCGACAGCAACGGGCTCATGCCGGGCGCTCTTGGCTGCGGGGATCGAGAATATCGCGCAAGGCATCGCCAAAGAGATTGAAGCCCAAAATTCCCAGCATCACGGTGAGCCCCGGAAAGATCAGCAGCCACGGCGCCTGCTGCATCAGATTGCGCGCTTCGCTCATCATCAGCCCCAGGGAGGGCGAGGGGGGCTGGGTGCCCAGACCCAGGAAACTCAGCCCCGCTTCGGTCAGCAGCGCCCAGGCCAGGGCCAGTGTCACCTGTACGGTGAGCGGCGCCACGAGGTTGAGCAGCAGATGGCGCGACAAGATGAAGGACTGCGACGAGCCAAACGTCCGCGCCGCATCGATGAATTCGCGCCGCTTGAGCGACAGGGTGGGCCCACGCACCACGCGGGCAAAGATCGGCGTGTAGACGATGCCGATGGCGGCAACGCTGGTCATCGTGCCCGGCCCGACAATGGCAATGATCAGCAGCGCGAGGAGAATTGCCGGAAAAGCCAGCAGCACATCCATGATCCGCATGAGAATGGCGTCGGCCAAACCGCCCCACCAGGCCGCAAAAAGCCCGATAAGAGTGCCCGCCAGCGTGGCGACGCCCACTGCGGCAAAGGCTACCAGGAAGGATTGTCCGATCGCCACCATCAGTCGGCTGGCCGTGTCGCGCCCCAGCAGGTCCGTGCCCATCCAATAGGTCGAGTTGGGCGGCTTCATGCGGTCGACGCGAAACTGCTGCAGGGCCTCATGCGGGGTGATGCCCAGCGCACCAAGAGCGGCCAGCACAAGGTAAAGGATGATGATCCCGGCGCCAACACGGCCGCTCGGATGCGCCGCAAGGGCTCGCAACACACCCATCAGCGACTTCCCAGCCGAATGCGGGGATCCAGTGCTACATAAGCCAGATCAACCACAAGATTCACCACGAGGAAATTGAAAGCGACAAACAGCACCGAACCCTGGACCAGCGCGTAATCGCGCTGGCTGATGGCGTCGAGCGTCAGGCGTCCGAGCCCCGGCAAGGCAAAGATCTGTTCCACGATCACGGCGCCGCCCAGCAGATAGCCGAACTCGACCCCGCTCAGCGTCACGACCGGGATAAGCGCATTGGGCAAGGCATGGCGCCAGATCACGCTCCGTGCCGGCGCCCCCTTGGAGCGGGCGGTGCGCACATAATCCTCGTGCAGCACATCGAGCATAGCCGAACGCGATATCCGCGTCACCGAAGCGGCAAAGGCAAAGCCCAGGGTCAGTGCGGGAAGGATCAGCTGGCTCAGATTGGCGAGTGGATCAACCAACAGGGGCGTGAAGGTTCCCATAGCCGGCACGACGCCGAAATACACCGAAAGCACGAAGATGATCACCAGCCCCACCACGAAGCTGGGCGTCGACTGACCCAGCATCGCCAGCACCCGCACCACCAGGTCGGTCGGCTTTTGCACGCTGGTA
>JAQGKH010000317.1 GCA_028290225.1 Devosia sp.
AAGATTTCGATGGTGCGGCTGTTCAGTTCCGCCGCCAGGTCGATAAAGCCGTCGAGCCCCACCCCGGCGCTGTTGGAACGCGGTGTGCCCCGGCCTTACAGGCCGACATGATAGGTGAGGCCATAGGGATTGAGGCCGGTCTGGATCTGCATATCTGGTTATCCTTCGGCCGCTAAAGCAGGCCTGCATCGACGATGAATGACTGCTTGGTGATCATCTGGCTGTCGTCCGACGCTAGAAACAGCACCATCCGTGCGATGGCGTCGCCCTCGAGCACCTTCCTGATGCATTGGCGTTCCACAAACTCATCGATGGAAGCCTGGGTCGGATACCAGAGCTGCCGCTGGCGCTCGGTGATCACCGCGCCCGGCTCGATGGCGTTGACGCGAATATTGTCCTCGCCAAAAGCGCGCGCCAGGCTCTTGGTCAGCCCCACCACGGCGGCTTTTGCGGTGGCATAGGCGGGCATGTTGCCCGCTCCACCCCGCCAGGCGATGGACGAGAAGTTGATGATCGAGCCGCCACCCAGTTCGCGCATCTGGGGCTGAACGGCCTGGGCCGCGAAGAACTGGTGGCGCAGATTTACGTTCTGGGCCCGGTCCCAATAATCCGGGGTGACCTCGGCAACGGCGTGGCGGTCATCATTGGCCGCATTGTTGACCAACACGCCAATTGGCCCCAGTTCTTGCCCGACCATCGCGATGGCCGCCTGCAGCGCGGCAATGTCGAGAAGGTCGCAATGCACGAAGCGCGGCACATGACGGCTCGATGCCAATTCCTCGACCAGCGCTGTGGCCGGCTCGTCCTGGATATCGACGAAAGCAACCCGCGCCTCCTGGGCGGCAAAGGCGCGCACGATATCGGCGCCGATCCCCGAGGCTCCTCCAGTCACAAAAACAACGCGCCCAGCAAGACTGGGATGGTGAGCAAAGCTCATGGTGATGTCCTTCTAGATCAGGCGCTGGGTTGCCGGGTCGAACAAGCAGGCATGGGTCATATCAACCGATACAATCATGTCCTCGCCCATGCGGGGGGCCTCGTCGGGGGTGAAGCGGCCAACCACTTCCAGTTCGCCTACGCGCAGCACCGCCATGGTTTCGGCGCCGGTGGGCTCAACGACCTCCACGGGTGCAACCAGGGTGGCGAGGCCCTCCTTGCCGCGAACTTCCGGGTTGTTTCGGCTCAAATGCTCTGGCCGGATGCCCAGGATGACCCTGCGGCCCGAGATCCCGGCCGGCGCCGATCGATGCAGCTTGAGCGTGGTTAGCCCGCCCCCATGCCCTGGGAACGACACGGCGTCGCTGCCATCGATGGTGCTCAGTTCGGCTGGAATGAAGTTCATGGCTGGCGAGCCCATGAAGCCGGCAACAAAGATGTTGGCGGGCCGGTCATAGATTGTTTGGGGCTCATCGAACTGCTGCACTTCACCCTGGTGCATCACGGCGATGCGCGAAGCGAGGGTCATGGCCTCGACCTGGTCGTGGGTCACGTAAACCGTGGTCTTGCCCACCCGGTGATGCAGCTTCTTGATCTCGGTTCGCATATCGACACGCAGCTTGGCGTCCAGATTGGACAGCGGCTCATCGAATAAAAACAGCTTGGGATCGCGCACCAGCGCCCGCCCCATGGCGACGCGCTGCCGTTGCCCGCCCGAAAGCTGTCCCGGCTTGCGCTCGAGCAGCGGCTCGATCTGCAGCAGCGCCGCCACCCGCTTGATCGCGGCCACCTGCTCGTCCTTGGGAACGCCCCGGCTTTCCATGCCGAACAGCATGTTCTGGCGCACCGTCATAGTGGGATAAAGCGCATAGGACTGGAACACCATGGCGATGTCGCGGTCCTTGGGAGCCACCGAATTGACCAGCCGTCCCCCGATGCGGATCTCGCCGGCGGTGACGGTTTCGAGCCCCGCGATCATCGCCAGCAAGGTGGATTTGCCGCAACCCGAGGGTCCCACCAGGGCAATGAACTCGCCGGTGCGGGCTTCCAGGTTGATGCCCTTGAGCACCTCCACGAGGCCAAAGCTCTTGCGCAGATCGTTGATGGTCAATGTCGACATGCTTGCCCCGTCATTTGATTGCACCCTGGGTAAGACCGCGCACGAAATACTTGCCGCCCAGGAAGTAAACCAGCAGTGGTGGCAGCGCCCCGATCAGCACCGCCGCGCTCATCACGTCATAGGCGGAAGCCGTGGTCCCGCCCGCGGTCAGGGCCACCAGGGCGGCGGTGATGGGCTGCTGGCTGCCCGAGGTGAACACCACCCCGAACAGATATTCGTTCCAGATGCCGGTGAACTGCCAGATCACCGTGACGATCAGGATCGGCGGGGACAGCGGCAGGATGATCTTCCAGAAGATACGCCAGAACCCGGCTCCATCGATGCGCGCCGCCTTGATCAGGTCATCAGGCACCGAAATGTAGTAGTTGCGGCAAAACAGGGTGGTGAAGGACAAGCCCTGCACGCAATGCACCACCACCAGGCCGACCACCGAGTTCGACAACCCCAGCTTGCCCAGGATGAACGCCCAGGGCATCAGCGAGATCTGCCCGGGCATGAACACGCCCAGCAGCATGCAGGTGAACAGGATTTCCGATCCTCTGAACCGCCATTTGCTCAGGACATAGCCGTTCATGGCCCCCAGCATGGTGGAGATCAGCGTGGCCGGGATCGTCATCCAGAGCGAATTGAAGAAGTAGCGCTTCATCCCCTCGCAATTGCCGCCGATGCAATAGCTGTCCCAGGCCGACCACCAGGCATCAAGGCCAAAGCTCTGCGGCAGGGAAATGAGCCCGTTGCGGGCAATTTCGGGCTGGTCGCGGAACGAGTTCATCACCACCACCAGCAGCGGCACGATGTAAACCAGGGCAAATAGCCCGAGGATGCCGTAGATCAGGACGCGGGCCATCAGGCGGCGGCGACCGGCGACGGCCGCTTCAGGATCAAGGGCTTGTGCAAGGGCCAGATCAGCCATTCTGGCCCTCCCGGCGGCGGCGCCACACCACGAACAGCGAATAGGGGACCAGCACCACGGCCAGCGCCACCAGCATCATCATGGCGGCAGCCGCCCCTTCGCCAATCTGCCCCCGCTGGAACATCAGGTCGTAGACATAGATCGCCGGAAAGGTGGTGGAGATACCCGGCCCACCGCGGGTGAGCGCCGCGACCAGGTCGAAGGTCTTGATCGCGAACTGGATCTGCACCACCGCCACCGCGAGGAAAATCGGGGCAATCACGGGAAGGATCACCCGCCGATAAGTGCGGAAAGTCGATGCCCCATCGATCTGGGCCGCCTTGATGATATCGCCGTCCACCGAGCGGAGCCCCGCCAGGAACAAGGCCATGGCAAAGCCCGAACTCTGCCAGACCCCGGTGATGATCACCGCGTAAATGGCGTATTGGCGGTCGCTGGCCAGGGCAAAGCTGAAATTGCTCCAGCCCAGGTTTCGCACCAGCAGCTCAATGCCCGAACTGGGATTGTAGAGCCAGCTCCAGACCGTACCGGTTACGATGAACGACACGGCCAGGGGGTAAAGGAAGATGGTCCGCCACACGCTTTCGGCGCGCACCCGCTGGTCGATCAGGATCGCCAGCAGCAGGCCGACAGCCATGGAGCCCAGAACATAAAAGCCGGAAAACAGGAAGAGATTGGTATAGGCGACGTTCCAGCGCCGATTGGCCCAGAGCGAGAAATAATTCTCAAGCCCCACAAAGCCATAGCTAGGCAGCAGCGTCGAATTGGACAGCGAGATATAGAAGGTCCAGGCCGCAAAAACGAAGACATAGATGAACTATGCCAGCAACGACGGGGCCAGCACCAGCACGGGCACCAGCGTTTCCCAGCGCTGGTGCCAGGCCGGTCGGGCCGCCGGATTGACATCGGATTGGGCCATGGTCATGGTTGTCCTCGCCAGGAAAGCCGCAGTACCGAGGCGCAGCAACTGGCTGCGCCTCGCCCCTTGCGAGGTTACATCTGTGCTTCAACCGCATCGGCCATGACATTGG
>JAQGKH010000341.1 GCA_028290225.1 Devosia sp.
GCCGGCACATCGGCGCCCAGGCGAGCCGCCAGTTCGGCGAGATCGGCCAGCCGGATGGGAGTGGTCGATTGCTGCGCCAGCAAGCGCAGCGCCGCCGCCGCGTCGGCCGAGCCGCCACCAATGCCCGAGGCGACGGGCAGGTTCTTGCGCAGGCGCATGGCCAGCCCGGCGGGCACGGCATCGGGCCAGCGCGCCCGGAACGCCGCCACGGCGCGGGACACCAGATTGCTCTCGCCCGTACTCAGCCCGGCCGCAAAGGGGCCGGTGATCGCCAGCGTGTCGGTGTTGGCGGGCGCTGCTTCCAGCTCGTCGGTGACATCGGCGAACACCACAAGGCTTTGCAGATCGTGATAGCCGTCCTCGCGCCGACGCGTCACATGCAGCGCCAGGTTGATCTTGGCTGGCGCCGCCTGCGTCCAGAACTCACCCATGCCGGTGCTTACTGGGTTGCGGCTTGTTCGCCCAAGCCCTCGGCCAGCTTGGGCTGCACGCGTTCCTTGACCAGCCCGACATCGTCGACCGACGCAGCGACATTCCACTGGAACCTCGCCTCGAGCCTCCGGCCGGCGCGCCAATAGGCGTCGCCCAGATGGTCATTGATTTCGGGGTCGTTGGGCTGCAGCTGCACCGCCTGTTCAAGCGTGCGCACCGCTTCTTCGATGCGGCCCAGCTTGTAGAAGGCCCAACCCAGCGAATCGACGATATAGCCGTCCTGCGGCATGGCCGCGACCGCCTTCTCGATCATGCCAAGCGCCTCCTCGAGGTGCATGTCCTTGTCGATCCAGCTATAGCCGAGATAGTTGAGCACCTGCGGCTGCTCGGGGTTGAGCTGCAGCGCCTTGAGGAAATCGGCTTCGGCTTCGGGCCATTGCTTGTTGCGCTCATAGGCGATGCCGCGCACGTAATAGAAGCGCCAGTCCGAAACATTCTCGCCACCGGTCAGTTCAAGCGCGGTGGAATAGGCCTTGATGGCATCGCCATATTGCTCGTCGGTGCGCAGCATGTCGCCGTAAACCGAGACGGCATCGAGATCATCGGGCTGGGTCGCCACGATGTTGCCGAGGCGGCGCAGTGCTTCTTCGCGATCCCCGATATTGTCGAGGTTCTGGGCGACGCGCACCACCGCTGTCGGCTTCATGGGCGAATTGGCCGGCACGCTTTCATAGATGCGGTTGGCCGCTTCGTGCTGGTTGGCCGCATCGAGCACCTGGCCCAGCGCCAGCGCCACCACATCGGCAGATGGATCGAGATAAAGCGCCAGGCGCAGGAACATCACCGACACATCCATGCTGCCATCGCGCGCCAGGGCTACCCCGATGCCGTGGAACATTTCGGCTGCGCCTACCTGCACATTGGCCGCAAAGATGCCGGGGCGCTGGCCGGCATCGACGGCTTGCTTGACGATCGTAACGACGGGATGGGTCAGGCCCGCATCCTCGAACTTGGCGATGGCGGCCTTGGCCTGTTCGAATTCGCCGGCATTGGCCAGCACCCGGGCATAGATCTCGACGATGCGCGCCACGGTCGGCTCGGCATCGAAAGCCTGGCCGGCATAGCGGATGGCGCTGTCATTGTCGCCCGCCGCTTCGGCCATGAGGGCGCGGTGGAACACGAGGAAATCCTCAAGGCCACCCTGCCCCAGATCGTCCAACAGCTTGTCGGCTTCCTCCACGCGATTGTCGCCGATCATCGCCCAGGCGCGCAGAATGCCGGCGGTGATGCCGGTGAAGCTGTCGCGCCCGATGGAGGCCAGCATGGTGTCCGCCGCATCGTAGCGGCGTTCCTTGAGCGCTTCGGTCGCGAGGACGAGTTCGGCCAGTTCATTGCCGGCATCCAGTTCGAGCAGGTGCCGGGCCGTGGAAGCGGCTTCCCCGATCTGCCCATCGGCAGCCAGGCCGATGAAAGCGCGCTCCACCAGCACCGGATTGTCCCAGTCGGCCTTGGCAGCGTCGTTGAAATAGCGCGCCGCTTCATCGGTGCGCAGATCCTGCAGCGCCTGTTGGCCGGCCATGTAGGAGCCGGTGACGCTGGGGCGGAACATGGACAACAGGTCCAGCGTGGACGCGGGCAGGGTTTGGGCAGCCAGGGGAGCGGCGAGACCGGCCAGCATCAGCACAACAAAGGCGGGTCGCGCCAGACGATTGGAAAGCAATGACACGAGGCTTGGATCTCCCTTGGCCGTATGGGCCAGTTTGAGCGGGCAAGATTGGCGGTTTTGGGACCGCGCCGCAAGTGCGGCCGGCCACCGGGGCAGTCACATTCCGCTGTAGTTGGGACCGCTGCCCCCTTCGGGGGGCACCCAGGTGATGTTCTGGGCGGGGTCCTTGATGTCACAGGTCTTGCAGTGCACGCAATTGGCCGGGTGAATGCGGAACACCGGCACGCTGCCTGCCCGATCCAGCTCATAAACGCCGGCAGGGCAATACAGCGGCGCCGGTTCGCCAAAGCGCGGCAGGTTATCGCGCACCGGCACGGCGGGGTCAGCCAGCCGCAGATGATTGGGCTGGTCTTCGTCATGGGCGAGATTGGCGAGGAACACCGATGCCGTGCGGTCAAAGACGTGAACGCCATCGGGCCGCCGATAGGTTTTGGGTGTCACTTCGGCCAGCGGGCGGGTGGCGGCAAAGTCCGGGCCCTTGTGGCGCAGCGTTCCCAGCGGCGAGCGGCCGAAAACTGCGCTGGCCCACATATCGGCCCCGGCGGCCGCGACGCCCAGCACGGTGCCAAGGCGCGACCAGAGCGGCTTGACGTTGCGCACGGCGCGCAGCTCGCTTTCGATGCCGGTCGCCATGATGCGGGGGGAAAAGCTCTCCACCACATCATGCTGGCGGCCGGCGGCAATCGCCTCGCCAAGGGCCTCGGCCGCGCCCATCCCCGAAAGGATGGCGTTGTGAATGGCCTTGAGGCGCGGGGCGTTCATGAAGCCGGCGGCGCAGCCGATCAGCCCGCCACCCGGAAAGGCCAGTGTGGGGATGGATTGCCAGCCGCCGGTGGCGATGGCGCGCGCTCCATAGCTCAGGCGGGTTGCCCCTGCCAATAGCGCGGCGATCTGCGGATGGCTCTTGAACCGCCCAAATTCGTCGAAGGGCGACAAGGTGGGATTGGCATAATCGAGATGCACGACGAGCCCGAGATACAGCTTGCGGTCATGGGCGTGGTAGGCGAACCCGCCGCCCGAAGTCGTGTTGTCCAGCGGATAGCCCATGAAATGGTCGACCCGGCCCGGCTCGTGCCGCTCGGCCGGGATTTCCCAGACTTCCTTGATGCCAAGACCGTATTTCTGCGGCTCGCTCGCCAGCGCAAAATCTCCGATTACAGCCTTGGCCAGCGAGCCGCGCGCCCCTTCGGCGAGAAGCGTGTATCTGGCTTCAAGGGCAATGCCCGCGGCAAAGCCCGGCTTGGGGTTGCCCTCGCGGTCGCGGCCCAGATCGCCCGTGATGATGCCGCGCACCGGCCCGTTTCCCGTGCGCAGCACATCCACGGCAGCAGTCATGGGGAAAATATCGACGCCCAGCGCCTGCGCCTGCTCGCCCAGCCACCGTACCAGGTCCCCCAGGCTCACGATCACCCCGCCCGGAGTTTGGGTTTGCGGGGGCATCAGCCAATGGGGAAAGCGCAAGCCACCGGTGGCGGTCAGGACATGATAGCTGTCACGGGTCACCGCCGGCCCGACCGGCGCGCCCATTGTCCGCCATTCAGGAAGCAGCGCGTCGAGCCCCACCGGGTCCATCACCGCACCCGAGATGATGTGCCCGCCGATCTCGGCTGACTTTTCCACCACGGCCACGCCCAGATCGGGATGCAGCTGCTTGAGGCGAATGGCAGCCGCCAGGCCCGCGGGGCCGGCACCACCGATGACGACATCGGTGGAAAGGCTTTCGCGCTCGCCCGCTTC
>JAQGKH010000350.1 GCA_028290225.1 Devosia sp.
TTGCCGTGAGCATCGGCGAGCCACTGGATCTGGGGATTGAGGTCGATAAAGGCCCGGTGATCCGCTTCGCTGGCCCGCAGGGCCTGCACCGTGGCCGCCAGTTCCTTGCGATCGGCGGCGGTGAGCTTGGCAACACGATGGCCGTGAAACGCCAGCCCAAGCGCGGCTGCGATCAAGGTCAGGCAGCCGGCGATCACCCCGGAACTGATCTCAGCCAGCTCCAGTCCCTCAGCCGCGGGGGCTCCCGCAGTTGAGCCGAGATTGACCCCTGAAATGGCGACGAAATGCAGAAACAAGGTCCCCAGCACCAGCGCGCAGGCCGTAGGCCAGGCGAGCGCTGCGTGAGGAAAACGCTGCAGCAGTGGTCCGGCGAGGGCGGTGATCGACATCCCGCCCACCAGTGAGGTTATTGTGAGGTCAATATCGAAGGACAGGTGACCGGCAAAACGCAGCGCCGTCATGTCAAAGAAATGGGCAAATCCCAGGCCGGCCCCGATCAGTACGCCAGCCGCCACACCGCGCAGTCGATCCTGCTGGGCAAACCCCGTTACCCAGCCCAGCGTAGAAAACAGTGTGCACAACGTCAACGACAACGCCGCCGCCAGGGGGTCGAAATGCAGGCCCGCTTCGCGCGCAAACCCCAGCATGGCGGTGAAATGGGTGGTCCAGATCCCGGCGCCGGTGACCAGGCCCCCGACAGCCAGCCAGGCCAGCCGTTGCAGCCGTTCGGCCCCGAGCGCCCGCTGAGCAATGCCCGCCGCGGTGAAACTGCTGAGCACGCAAACAGCGGCAGCCAGCGCAACATAGGCCAGATCGTGCTCGTAAACTATCGATGAATAGATACGCCACATCTACGCAGACCAGGGCCCCAAAACTCCCTGATTCTAAGGCAGGAGCAGTTGCAAAAGCCTGAATACGGTCCATTACTTTGCATGGCAGCGTTTGCGCGAGGCAGCGCCCCGGCGCGACCCGCTTGCCTCGCCATGCGGGCCAGGCCGGCTCTTTGGCGCGGCTGGCAAAGCGGAGTTGCGGCGCGGCACCGATGCGCCGCCAATCAGCGCGGCGTGTGAACGACGTCCAGAAAGATCGGATCGAACTGGGCGACCTCCTGCAATCGCTCCCAGTCGATGATCCGCACGGTCTTGGTATCCCAGGAAACCAGATCCTGGCGCCGCAATTCCTGCAGCGTACGGTTCACATGCACATTGGACAGGCCCAGGGCATCGGCCAATTCCTGCTGCGTGATTTCGAACGGGAAGCTCATGTCCTGCGCAAGCCCTACCGAATCGGCCCGCACGAAATGCTCGCAGAACAGATGCGCCATATGAGCGATCGCGGTGAGCCGCCCCATGGCGACCAGCCATTGCCGATGAATGGCGCCATCCAGCAAGGTCGACAACCACAACAGCCGGGTCAGATGGGGAAATTCTTCCGTGATCTGCCGCAGGGCCTCATGGGAGAATTCCACCGCCGCCACCGCCGACATGGCGCTCACATCGTGATCCAGCCGGGACAACAAGAAGGCATGCAGATCCACGAAGTCACCGGCGATGTGAAAGGCAGTGATCTGTTGCTGGCCGCTTTCAACCGTGTTCTGCCGCGCCGCCATGCCCTGAATGAGGAGCAGGCTCTTGCTGGGGCTGCTGCCATAATGGGCCATCAGCTCGCCTGGCGCAAAGTGCAGGGTCGGACCCGCCGCCTTGGACAACGCGTCCCGCTCCGCTTGTCTTAAACTGTCCCGCACGCGCAAGCGGCGGAAAAATCTGTCCAGACGTTGATCGTCCATTCCGGGCCTTAGTGATCGGACCTTTTGCCCCATCAACGGGCGTTGGTCGCTGTAGTTGCGTTCCTATCTGCTCGCCCTTGCTGCTCGGTGGCCACCGCAGCGCCAGCATGGCGCAGGGGCGGCGCTTGCGTGCCGCAGCCACGTCATTTCTTGGCGAGTTCGGGTAATATGAGCTTTGTTTGCAGGCGCTATGCTCCGCCACGCGCGCATTGCGCATGGCTCCTGCAGAACTGCCTCTTCCAGCACAAGAGGGGCAACACAGTCTCGGTCCCCGCCCGCTTGGTAACCGGCTTACCGATCACAGCACGACGAATGCTTACTAATGTGTCGAAGATCACTCGCGCGCACTATCTTATGTTAGCCGACCTGCAATTGCGCGGTTAAGGGTGGCTTTCAGGCCAGGGTCGATCCGATTGACGCTGCACATCAAGCTCCCGAGGGGGTCCTTCGCGCGCCCAACTCGAGCAGGACACCGGCAAGTATAGCTCGGGGCATGAAGCCGTCTAGCGGATGCAACGGCTTCCCCGCCTCGCTTCACCCGCCTTGTCTTTTCCGCCCCCCGAGCCGACATCCGCTAAACGCGCTGTTGGGAGCTTTCCCCGCGCCGGTTGCCCCAAAGCCGCGCCGGAGTGTATTGCAGATCTAGCCGAGGATTCCAGCCCGATGCGTTTGTTCTTACTTGTTGTTGGTTGCGCCCTTGCCGTGAGTGTGGCTCCGGCAAATGCCCAATCCTGGGCCTTGCTGGACCGCGCGCTCGCCGGTGCGACCCAGATTTTTGCCAAGGCGCAGGACGCGCTTGGTGCCTCCAGCATGGGCGTTTCCACCGAGGTCTATGCCCAAGCGCTGGGCCAGCAGCGCTTCCGCCCCGCCGGACAAGACACCGCCGTGACCGTGTTGTTCAAGCGGGAGGACGGAGCTGACCCGGGCTGCGCCCGCTTCGCCGCTTATGTGATTCCGGCGCCCCAGCAGCGAACAGCCACCATTTATCTGTGCCCTCAATTCTTCCAGTCCGGCACCGACGAGCTGCGCACAACCACCATCTTGCATGAAATGGTGCATGTGGTGGCCGGGCCCGATGAATGCCTCGCGATGGCTTACACGGCCGGGGTGCAGCTGCTGGCCACCGGCCGGTTCCAGCCGGTAGCAGGTTACTGGCGCCAAAGCGGCTGCGCCAGTTCTCCTTACCGTCTGCCGGCCACCCGTTAGCGCCGGCCGTTCCGCCGCCGCAAGGCACCCAAGGCCAGCGAAGCGGGTAACGCGAAGGCCAGCGCGCCCAGCGAATGCTGCCGGCGGGGCCGCAACTGCGCTGCGGCGGCGCGATAACCGGCCTGCCATTCCGGGCTCTGGCTCGAAATATCGTCGTCAGGCGAGCCCCCTTCCTCGCTCGATTTGCCCACCGTATCGGCTGCGGTGGCATCGCGATGACCCAGGGGATCGCTGCTGCCAACGGTGGAGTCGCGGCGGGTCTGGCGCTCGGCCTCGGAATTGAGTTCGGCCCCCACGATCAGCATGGTCACCGAAATCCACATCCAGGTCAGCAGCGCGATCAACCCACCCAGCGAGCCATAGGTTTTGTCGAAATTGGCGAAATTGGCCGCATACCAGGAAAACAGCACCGAAACGACGATGATGCCAACGACCGCCAGCACCGCGCCGGGTGTGACCCAGCGCCATTTCGGCTGCTGGCGGCTGGGGCCCCAGCGATAAAGCGCGGCGATGCCCAGCAGCAGCACCACCACCAGCAGCACATAGGAGCCGATTTGCAGGAGCCATTCCAGCCCGCTGCCAAGGCCGACGAATTCCAGCACCGCCGGAACCACCACGGCCACCGCGATCATCACCACGGCCCCGACAACGCCTGCCAGGGTGAACAGCAGTGCCGTTCCATTCAGGACAAAGAAGTTGCGGCTTTCGCGCTCGTCATAAGCGATGTTCATCGCCTCAAACAGCGTCTTGACGCCCGAACTGGCACTCCACAACGCAATGGCGATGGAAACGATCAGGGCCAGCCCGAGGGTCGAACCTCCGCTGGAGGTCAGCCGCGTCAGCTGCTCGTCGATGATCGCCATGCCCCCAGCAGGCACGACGGCCGACAGGGCACTCACATGTTCGCCCACCGTCGCCGGATCGGTGAACAGGCCATAAAGCGACACAAAGGCGGTCAGCGTGGGGAAAATCGACAGCAAGAGGTAGTAGGTCACGGCAGCGGCGATCAGCGTCACCCGATCATCGTTGATCTCGCCATAGGTGCGCCACAGGATGTCCTTCCAGCCCTTCGCCGGCACCTGGTTGGGAGCATCGGCGTCGCGCCCATGATCCTGCTGCGCGCTCCGGCGCCGTGTTTCGCTCGTTGCCATCGATTGCTTCCCCTTGCCTGCAGATTGGCAACGGGCCAGCCGCAGCGTGGTTGCAGCCTCATCACGGCGCTCGCCACCAAGGATAAACCCCGCTCCGGCAAAGGGAGCGGGGTTCAAGTACGATACCAAAGGTTAGGTCGCGCCGCTTAATTCGGCTCGGCCACGAAAACCGTCAGTCGATCATCGGCCGCGGTGACCGAAACGACCTGGGTCACGGCAACCCCGTTTTGCGCCAGAACATCGCCGAGCACCGGGTTGCTCGCCAGGGCGGTCTGCACGGCTGGACCAGCCGTCATCGGCACCGTTGCTGTGCCGCAACCATCCAGTTGAACAACTGACACATCGCTAGGGCCGGCCGACAATATGTCGGACGCTTCAGCGGGGTCGCCAGTGGCAATGGCCGCCGCGGCCGCAGAACAGCTTACCTTCTGGATGGGCAGCGCAATCGCCTGCACATCGGCCGTCAACACCGCTCCCGCCGCAGCGCCCGCTGCTGGATTGGCACCCGGCTGGCCGACCGTTGCATCGGCAAGTTCGCCGGTGCCGGCGTCAGCGTCCCCGGCATCCCCGGCTGCTGTCCCCTCTTCGCCGGTGCTGTCGTTGTCATTGGTGTCGGTGTCCGAACCATCCGTGCTGGCAGTGTCGCCACTGCCAACCGAGCCATCGGAACTGGCCCCGCCCGTGCTGTTATCGCCGTTGTTTCCCGTATCATCACCGGTGCTGGGAGGCGCGCCCGTATCATCGCCGCCGCCCGAGCCTGTCGCCGGAGTGTCCCCGCCAGCAGTGCCACCACCATCGGCGACCTGCGACTCGCTATTCACCAGCACCCGGACCAGTCCGTTACGGCCAAGGCGCACCGCCACCACCGCTTCGGGGGCGATCCCCGCATCGGCTAGTGCCTGACCGAGGAGTGCATTGGCCTGCACTTCGGCCAGCGCGTCTTCTTCCTGCGTACCGCCAAGCGTGGCCAGCACATCGGCCTGTGCCGCTTCACCCAGCAAGACATCGAGGTCGAGAATGGTTATCTGCCCGTCACCCGCCTCGCCGCTACCGCTCCCCGCCCCACTGTCATCACCGGCACTGTCAGTGCCCAGGATGCGCAGCACGGCCTGGAGCCGCTGCTCCT
>JAQGKH010000353.1 GCA_028290225.1 Devosia sp.
GCATGACCAATGTGGCCAAGCCGGTGCGCCAGCTTCTGGCCGACAAGTTCATCCTCGATCGTCCCGAGATCGTTTCCGAGCAGGTCTCGAGCGATGGCACGCGCAAATGGCTGTTCCGCTTTCGCGATCCCGCCAATCCGCTTTATCCGCCCGTCGAGGTCGAAACCGTTTACATCCCCGAGCAGGATCGGGGCACGCTCTGCGTTTCCTCGCAGGTCGGTTGCACGCTGACCTGCTCGTTCTGCCATACCGGCACGCAAAAGCTGGTTCGTAATCTCACCGCCGGGGAAATCCTGGGTCAGGTGCTGATGGCGCGCGAGCGGCTGGGCGATTTCCCCGGCGGCAGCCGTCCCAATGATGGCGGCCTGGTTCCCGCCGACGGCTCGCGTGCCATCACCAATATCGTGATGATGGGCATGGGCGAGCCGCTCTATAATTACGAGAACGTCAAGCAGGCCCTGCTGATCGCCTCGGCCGGCGACGGCATGAGCCTTTCCAAACGCCGCATCACCCTGTCGACCTCGGGCGTCGTGCCCTTTATCGAGCCTACCGGGCGCGAGATCGACGTGATGCTGGCCATTTCGCTGCATGCCACCAACAACGATCTGCGCGATGTGCTGGTGCCCATCAACAAGAAGTGGCCGATCGAGGACCTGCTCGAAGCCTGCCGCAATTATCCCGGCCTTTCCAATGCGCGCCGCATCACCTTTGAATATGTGATGCTCGACGGCATCAATGACAGCGATGCCGAAGCGCGCGAACTGGTGCGGCTCCTTGCCGGCATTCCGGCCAAGATCAACCTCATTCCGTTCAACCCCTGGCCCGGCTCGAACTACGGCACCTCACCGTCGGCCCGGATCGAGCGCTTTGCCGATATCGTCAACAAGGCGGGCTATGCCAGCCCGGTGCGCACCCCGCGCGGCCGCGATATCTTTGCCGCCTGTGGCCAGCTCAAGAGCGAAAGCGAGAGGCTGAGCCGCAAGGACCGCGAAGCACTGGCCGGCTAAGAGCGCGGCGATGGCTGGCGCGGTGATTGGCCCAATGTTGATCCCCGGACGCGTTGAGATCGGCTGATGCCAAAACCCTCGCAGCGCCGCATCGACGCCGCCATCGCCCAAGCCGATCGCTTGGCGGCCCAGCGTGCTCCGGCGATCTGCCCGCTATGCGAGCGTCCGATCCCGTCCGAAGCCAGGTCCAGCCGCCACCACCTGATCCCGCGCCTCAAGGGCGGCACCCATCTGGGCACCGTGCAATTGCACCAGATCTGCCACAGCGCCATCCATGCTCGCTTTTCGGAAGCCGAACTCGCTTCCAAGCTCAACGATGTCGAGGCCCTGCGATCCGATCCGCAACTGGCTGAATTCATTGGCTGGGTGCGCACCAAGCCGCCGACATTTCATGCGCCTACGCGCATGACCCGGGAGCGGCGCACCAGCCGCAAGCCGCGCGACTAGCTATTTGCGCAGGATCACCCAGATCGCGTGGATCAACCCGGGAAAATACCCGAGCAGGGTAAGAAGGATGTTGAGCCAGAACTGCAGGCCGATCCCAACCTCCAGGAACACGCCCACTGGCGGAATGATCACCGACAGGATGATGCGCAAAATGTCCATGAATAGCCCTCGTGTTTAGGGGCTAACGGGACAGGGACCGGCGCCGTTCCTCAGCGGCGCCCTTCGGCCAGCAGGATCGTGACCGCAAAGGCGGTGAATACTGCCGCAAAGCTCCAGTTCTAGGCGCGCTGCACCAGCTTGTTGGTGGCGAGCAGCCCTGCCATCCGCTCCGCCGCCAGCACCCTGGCAATGGCGACGGGAATGGAGACGAGGATGAACTCACCGCCCAAAAAGAACAGCTGGGCGGGCGCCGCCGGATCGTGGGGGTCCACGAACTGGGGCAGGAAGGTTACGAAAAACAGCACGACCTTGGGGTTGAGCAGGTTGATGCCGACCCCGGTCAGATAGCTTTCCCCCAGCGTGGGGATGCGTGCTGTGCGTTCGGCAAGGCGCAGGCCCCCGCCATGCACCACGGCGCCATAAGCCAGCCACAGCAGATAAATGGCCCCGGCAATCTTGAGCACCAGAAAGGCAGTGGGCGCGGCCACGATTAGCACCGAAATGCCCAATGCGGCCAGCGAAGTATGGACCAGGATGCCGCTCATGGCGCCGGCGGCGGTGGCAAAGCCATGCGCGCGGCCATGATTGATGGCGCGCGACATCTGCAGCGCCATGTCGGGCCCGGGGGTGATCGCCAGCACCAGCGCGGCGAGGGCGAAGGCCAGCACGACGGAAAGTTCGGGAACAAAGGCAGGCATGGGTGGGGCTCAAGATTTTCGGGCTGGACAATTGCATGCCCGCCCCGGGCTGAATAGGGTGCGCCCGATTTGTGGCGCCAGCGGGCGCCTTCCCCCAAGCGCGTGAACACACCCATGGCAAAAGACATCAAGAAGGTCGTGCTGGCCTATTCGGGCGGCCTCGATACCTCGATCATCCTCAAATGGCTCCAGGAAACCTACCAATGCGAGGTGGTGACCTTCACGGCCGATCTGGGGCAGGGGGAAGAGCTGGAGCCGGCGCGCCGCAAGGCCGAGATGTTCGGCATCAAGGACATTCGCATCGAGGATTTGCGCGAGGAATTCGTGCGCGACTTCGTGTTCCCCATGTTCCGCGCCAACACCGTTTATGAGGGCCAGTATCTGCTCGGCACCTCCATTGCCCGCCCCCTGATCGCCAAGCGCCTGGTCGAGATCGCCCAGGAAGTGGGTGCCGATGCGATTTCGCATGGCGCTACCGGCAAGGGCAACGACCAGGTGCGGTTCGAATTGACCGCCAATGCGCTCGATCCTTCGATCAAGGTGATTGCACCCTGGCGCGAATGGGATTTGCGCAGCCGCACCCAGTTGCTCGATTATGCCGAGCGCAACCAGATCCCCGTGTCCAAGGACAAGCGCGGGGAGGCCCCGTTCTCGGTGGATGCCAACCTGCTGCATACCTCGTCCGAGGGGATGGTGCTGGAAGATCCCGGCGTGCCTTATCCCGACTATGTGCCGCAGCGCACAGTCGACCCTGAAAATGCCCCCAATGAGCCCGAGATCATCACCATTGGCTACGAAAAGGGCGATCCGGTCTCGATCAATGGCGAAAAGCTGTCGCCGGCCGAGTTGCTGACCCGGCTCAACGAATTGGGTGGCAAGCACGGCATCGGCCGGCTCGACCTGGTGGAGAACCGCTTCGTGGGCATGAAGTCGCGCGGGCTTTACGAAACCCCCGGCGGCACCATCATGCTGGTGGCCCATCGCGGCATTGAATCGATCACGCTGGATCGCGGCGAAGCTCACCTCAAGGACGAGCTGATGCCCAAATATGCCGAGCTGATCTATAACGGCTTCTGGTTCTCGCCCGAGCGCGAGATGCTGCAGGCGCTGATCGACAAGAGCCAGCAATTCGTGGCCGGTGAAGTCAGCGTCAAGCTGTTCAAGGGCTCGGCCAGCGTGATCGCGCGCACTTCGCCCTATTCGCTTTATTCCATGGATCTGGTGACCTTCGAGGAAGGCAGCGGCAGCTATGATCACCACGATGCCGAAGGCTTCATCCGACTCAATGGCCTGCGTTTGAAGACTTATGCCGCACGCAACCGCAAGGCCGGGCAGTCCTAGGGGTTTCCCTCGTTTCTATTGTTCCATGTTAATCGCGCCTTAAGCGCGCCGACCTAGTGTTCTCCCGTTGTGCGCTAAGCACCACGGAAGGGGTCGGCTCGTGCGGGCGATTGACGCTGGAAGTTTGGGCGAGTTGCCGGGGGCCTTGCTGCTTGATGCAGCGCTGGAAAGCATTCCTCACGGATTTTGCGTGTGGAGCCCGCAGTTTCGCCTGCTGATGTGGAATCAGAACTACTGCGAGCTTTATGGCTTCGAGCCTCACCACCTGCATGCCGGCATGGCGCTGCAATCGGTGGTGGACCTGTCTTCCCGGATCGGCAACCACCCCGAGCAAACCTCCCGGGATTTTTACGAGGCCTACAGCGCCGAACTGCTTGCCAATCGGGAAGGCGCGCGGCTCAAGAGCCAGGAAGTTGCCCGCGGCGGGCGGATCATCGAAACCGCGCATGTGTTCAACCCGGCGCTGGGCTGGGTCGTCACCCATGAGGACGTCACCGAGGAAATCGCCAGCACCGAGGCAATCCAGAAGCGCAAGCTCGAGCTGGAGCGGCAGAACCTGCGCCTGGATGCGGCGGTCAATAACATCTCCCAGGGCCTGTGCATGTGCGACCCGCGCGGCCGCCTCGTGATCTGCAACGAGCCCTATGTGCGCATCTACAACCTGCCCGATCGGCTGGTGAGCCCCGGCACGCAGCTGGAAGATATCCTGGAGTACCTGTTTGAATGCGGCATGACTTCGGGCGGCACCCGCGATGATTACATCGCCTGGCGGCGCGACGTCATCGCCAGCGGCCAGTATGGCAAGACCGTGCACCAGTTCAATGGCCGCACGATAATGATGCAGCACCATCCCATGAAGGATGGGGGCTGGGTGTCCACCCATGAGGATATCACCGAGCAGCGCCAGATCGAAGCGCGGATCCGCTACCTGGCTCGCCACGATGCCCTGACCGATCTGCCCAACCGGGTGCAGTTCCTCGAGGAAATGGCCCATGTCGAGGCCGCCATTGCGCGCGGCGAACAAGTGGCGGTGCTGTATATCGATCTGGATCACTTCAAGCGCGTCAACGATACGCTGGGCCATGCCGTGGGCGACGAGCTGATCCGGCAGGCTGGGGTAAGGCTGTGGGGCGCCACGCGCGAAAACGATCTGCTGGCGCGCCTGGGTGGGGATGAATTCGCGCTGCTGCTGCGCCCCATCGCCAGCGAAGCCGATGTCGCCAAGGTCGCCGATCGCATCGTCAAGGCGGTCGCCGCGCCTTTCCGCATTGGCCAGCACCAGATCGATATCAGCGCTTCGGTGGGAGTCGCCATGGCCCCCCATGACGGCACCGATACCGATACCCTGGTCAAGAAAGCCGATATGGCGCTCTACAAGGCCAAGGCCGAGGGCCGCTCGACCTTCCACTTCTTTGAAACGGGAATGGATGAGGAACTGCAGCAGCGTCGCCATATCGAGGCGGGCTTGCGGGCCGCTTTGGCGCGCGACGAGTTGCGTCTGGTGTTCCAGCCCCTGCTGGATCTGGGGCAGAACAAGGTAGGCTGCGTGGAAGCCCTGCTGCGCTGGGACAGCGCGGATGGCCCCATTTCCCCGGCCCAGTTCATTCCCATCGCCGAGGAAGCCGGGCTGATCGTTCCCATCGGGGAATGGGTGCTGCGCCAGGCCTGCCGGACGGCGGTGGCGTGGCCCGATGAGGTGCGGGTGGCGGTGAACCTGTCCACCGTGCAGTTCCGCAACAAGGACCTGGTGAGCGTGATCCGCTCGGCGCTTGCCGATGCGGGCCTGCCGGCCCGGCGGCTCGAACTGGAGATCACCGAGTCGCTGCTTCTCGCCGACAACGAGGCCACCCTGCGGGCGCTGCATCAGCTGCGCGCCATGGGCGTGCGGATTTCCATGGACGATTTCGGCATCGGCTACTCGTCCCTGTCCTATCTGCGCTCCTTCCCGTTCGACAAGATCAAGATCGACCGCTCCTTCATGCGCGACCTCACCACCCGCAGTGGCAACCTGGCCATTATCCGGGCGGTGATCGGCCTGGGGCAAAGCCTTGGCATGACCACCACGGCCGAAGGGGTGGAAACCGCCGAGCAGATGGAGCTGGTGCGCAATCTGGGGTGCTCGGAAGTGCAGGGTTTCCTGTTTTCGCCACCCCTGCCGCCCGAGGCGCTCGCCCAATTGCTGGCCAGCCGCAGTTGGGCTCCACGCGCACTGCAAAAGGCCTCCTGAGCCCATCCCGCCTCAACCCATGTGAAACTCTTATCCGTTCGCGCCCGTAGCTGATCCAGCGTTGGCAAACAGGCCGCAGGTTGAAACCTGCACAACGGGAGTTTCCCAGTATGGACTACACGCAAGATCTTTCACGCCGCCGCCTGCTGAAATGGGGCGGGGCCAGTGCGGCAACCATTGCCGTTTCGGGCGTGCTGCTGCCCAATTTCGGCATCACCGCCGCGCTTGCCGCCGAACTGGGCGATGGGGATATCGGTGTTCTCAACTACGCCTATGCGCTCGAGCAACTCGAAGCGGCCTTCTACACCCAGGTGTTGCAAACTCCTTTCAGCCGCATGCAGCCCAATGATCGGGTGATCCTGACCTCCATTCGCGACCACGAGATCGCCCACCGCGATTTCCTCAAGAAAGCGCTTGGCCGCAACGCCATCCCGGCCCTGGAAGTGGACTTCTCCGCCGTTGATTTTGGCAGCCGCCGCTCCGTGTTGGCCACGGCCGACACGTTCGAAAATCTGGGGGTCGCGGCTTACAACGGCGCCGGCCAGCTCCTGAGCAATCCAGATTATCTGGTGGCCGCCGGCTCCATCGTCTCGATCGAAGCGCGCCATGCCGCCGCCATCGCCGATCTGATCGACCCCTACAGCGCCAGGAGCGTGGGCAAAGGCCATGTCGATGCCAAGGGCCTCGATGGAGCGCTGCAGCCCAGCCAGGTGCTGCCCAAGGCCGCGCCGTTCATCGCCACGCCCGTTTCCGCCGCAACGCTGCCATAAGGACATCTCGCCATGAGCAACACTTCAACCATTCTGGGCGAGATCGAACCCGAACTCGCCGACACCATCGTGCAGGGTCGCCGGGAGCTGTTCACCAGATACGCCAGGGCCGGCGGCATCCTGGCCAGCGCTCCGCTGGTGCTGGCCCTTGCTTCCAACCAGGCCTTTGGACAGGCGCTGCCCAAGCAGATCGAGGATACGCTCAACTTCGCGCTGACCCTCGAATATCTGGAAGCGGCATTTTATGAGGCGGGCAACAAGTCGCGCGGCCTGATCCCGTCCAAGTACCGCACGGTGTTCCGCACCATCGGCCAGCACGAAACCGCTCACGTCCAGCTGTTGCAGGGCGTTCTGGGCAATGCCGCCGTTTCGGCGCCCGGCGTCGATTTCACCGCCGGCGGCCAATATGCCGATGTGTTCGATAACTTCGATACCTTCCTCACCCTCAGCCAGACGTTCGAGGATCTGGGCGTCGCCGCCTATAAGGGCCAGGCGGGCAATCTGATGAGCTCGGGCGAGGTTCTGACTGTCGCCTTGCAGATCCATTCGGTGGAAGCGCGCCACGCTTCGGAAGTGCGCCGCATCGGCCTCAAGCTGGGCTGGGACGGTGCTTTTGACAAACCCCTGAGCAAATCGGCAGTGCTGGCGGCCGCAACGCCGTTCCTCGCCTAGCACCGGGCCCCAGCCACACCCGGCCGTCGCGTGCCCTGCGAGCATGCGGCGGCTTTTTTGGCGTTGTCGAACCGTCACAAGCTTGCTTTATCTGGCTCCCGATGAAGCTCCCCATGTCGCAGGCAAGCTGTAAAATATCTGGCGGCGCTGGAACCCCCGGCGAGGTGTTCGGCGCCTTTTTCCGGCTCGGCTTGACCTCGTTCGGCGGGCCCGTGGCCCATCTCGGATATTTCCGGCAAGAGCTGGTGGTGCGGCGCGGCTGGGTCGATGAGGCCCGCTATGCCGAACTCGTTGCCCTGGGCCAGTTGCTGCCGGGCCCGGCCTCCAGCCAGGTTGGATTTGCTCTTGGCCTGGTGCGTGCCGGGTGGCTCGGCGGGCTCATGGCCTTTGCCGGCTTCACCCTGCCTTCGGCGCTGTTGATGGTGGCGTTCTTTGCGGGGCTCGTCGCCCTGCAAGGTCCCGCCCTGCAGGGCGCTCTGCATGGCCTGGAGCTGGTCGCGGTCGGTGTGGTGGCGCAGGCGGTGTTTGGCATGGGCCGGTCGCTGCTGGCCGACCGGGTCCGGCTGACCCTGGCGGGGCTGGCGCTGCTTGTGATCAGTCTTCTGGGTGGTGTCTGGGGGCAGCTTTCGGCGATCGGGCTTGGCCTCATCACAGGCATGGTGTTGCGGCTCGCCGCATCGGCCAGCGCTGTTTCCACGCCCCGGCAGCGCTTGTCGCCGGTGGTCGCTGGCCTGCTCCTTTTATTGTTTTTCCTGTTGCTGCTGGTGCTGCCGCTGCTTGCCGCCCTTGGTCTGGGCGGCCGGCCGCTGGCCCTGTTTGATGCGATTTATCGCTCCGGCGCACTGGTGTTTGGCGGCGGCCATGTCGTGCTGCCGCTGCTGGAAGAAGCCGTGGTGCGTCCCGGCTGGGTGGCGCCGGAGGTGTTCATCGCCGGCTATGCCGCTGCGCAAGCGGTGCCGGGCCCGCTGTTCAGCTTCGCCACCTTTCTGGGCGCCGCTTCCCTTGGGCCGGGCGGCGCCGTGCTGGCCACCATTGCGGTGTTCGCCGGGGGCCTGCTCCTGATGGGTGGTGCCCTGCCGCTGTGGTCACGGATGGGGCAGGTGCCCACCCTGCGGCACGCCATTGCCGGGGCCAATGTCGCGGTGGTCGGTATTCTGGGCGCGGCGCTGTTTGATCCCATCGGGCGGCACGCGCTGCAAACCCCGCTCGATTTCGGGCTGGCGGTGCTCGCCTATATCGCCCTGGCCGCCTGGCGCGTTCCCCCCTGGCTGCTGGTGGCCGTGGCAGCCTTGGGGGGCGCGCTGCTGGCGCTGTTCTAGGGGGTGCAATGCGGCCCTGCAGCCACGGGGATTGTCCCCCGGGTCTAAAACCTGTAAGAGCCGCGACAAAAGCGCCCGTCCTGCCTTCTTTGGCGGCAGGCGCCTGTTGTTTTCCTTCATGGTTCAACTCGTTGACGCCGCGCGGCGGTTTGCGGGCGTGGACCATGCTATCAAAGGCCCGCCCTATGACCTTGCGCAATATCGCCATCATCGCTCACGTTGACCACGGCAAGACCACGCTGATCGACGTGCTGCTCAAGCAGTCCGGCTCGTTCCGCGAAAACGAACGCGTCGAAGAACGCGCCATGGACAGCAACGACATCGAACGCGAGCGTGGCATCACCATTCTGGCCAAGGTGACGTCCTTGCTGTGGAAAGATACCCGCATCAATATCGTCGACACCCCCGGCCACGCTGATTTCGGCGGCGAGGTGGAGCGCATCCTCTCGATGGTCGATGGTGTGGTGATCCTCGTGGACGCGGCCGAAGGCCCGATGCCCCAGACCAAGTTCGTGCTGGGCAAGGCGCTGGCGCAGGGCCTGCGGCCGATCGTTGCCATCAACAAGATCGACAAATCAGACGAGCGCCACATGGAAGTGCTCGAAGAAATCTTCGACCTTTTCATCGCGCTTGATGCCACGTCCGAGCAGCTCGACTTCCCCGTGCTTTATGGTTCGGCCAAGCAGGGCTGGATGGCCTTGGAGCCCGAAGGCCCCAAGACCGATCTGGGCCCGCTGCTCGACAAGGTGATCGAGCATGTGCCCGAGCCCAAGGTGGAAGAAGGCGCGTTCCGCATGCTGGTCACCACCATCGAGCGCAACCCGTTCCTCGGCCGTATTTTGACCGGTCGCATTACCTCGGGCACCGTCAAGTCGAACGATCCCATCCACACCCTCAACCGCGAGGGCAAGGAAGTGGAAAAGGGTCGGATTTCCAAGGTTCTGGCCTTCCGTGGCCTTGAACGCACGCCCGTCGATGTCGGTGAAGCCGGCGACATCGTGGCTATCGCGGGTCTCGTCACCTCCACGGTCGCGGACACGATTTGCGCCCCGTCGGTGACCACGCCGATTTCCTCCAAGCCCATCGATCCCCCGACCCTGTCGGTCACCTTCCGCATCAATGACGGCCCGCTGGCCGGTCGCGAAGGCGACAAGGTGCAGAGCCGCGTCATCCGTGAGCGCCTGATGCGCGAAGCCGAAGGCAATGTCGCCATCAAGGTGACGCCGGGCGAGGACAACGACTCGTTCGACGTTGCCGGCCGTGGCGAATTGCAGCTGGCCGTGCTGATCGAAAACATGCGCCGCGAAGGCTTCGAGCTGACCATCGGCCGCCCCAAGGTGCTGTTCAAGGAAGAAAACGGCGAAAAGCTCGAGCCGATCGAGGAAGTGATCATCGACGTCGATGATGAGTTCACCGGCACGGTCGTGCAGAAGCTGACCGAGCGCAAGGGCGAGCTGACCGATATGCGCGC
>JAQGKH010000002.1 GCA_028290225.1 Devosia sp.
CGATCATCGGTGCAAAGCGCGAAATTGGACCAGTCGCTTTGACCCTTGGCAAGCAGGCCCGCGATGATCTCGTGCAGCGAATGGGGCCGGATCTCCATGAACAAACCGCGCCGGAGCTTGTCGGCGACTTCCTCGGGCGTCCAGGCCTCGTGGTCGGACGCCATGCCGGCGGCGGCAAAGGCATTGATGTCATCGATGGCGCGCATGCCGGCGGCATGGCCTTCCACCACCCCCCGCCCTTCGAAAGTGGCCCGGATCATGCCCCAAAGCCGCTCATAGGAGGGGTTCTCGGGGTTCCACACCGCCGGCCAGTCCATCACCTCATCGAGCCCCGCCACCATCAGCTGGCTTTGCAGGAACTCGGCTTGCTCGGGATAGCCGAAATAACCGCCGCCCCATTCATAAGCGGTTGGCGGCACGGCCGAGCCGGGCAGGGGAAAAATCTTCATGGGCGAGCCGGCCAGACGCGCCGTCAGCCAGAATTCGAGATTGCGAGCGCCGTTTACATTGGAAAATTCATGGCTGGCCTCGCAACACCAGGTGCAGCCATGCGGCAACACCAGCGCGGCTTCCCATTCGGGGGTCAGGTGGCTCGATTCGATATGCTTGTGCACCTCGCCAAAGCCGGGCACCGCCGCCAGATGCGAGCGGTCGATCCGTTCGGCGACACTGCCGGGATAAGCTCCTGCCGGCCCGACCCAGGCAATGCGGCGACCGGCAACCACGATCTCCTGGTCATCATGCCAGTTGCGGCCATGCACATCGAGCAGGCGGCCGACCCGGATGGCGCGATCGGCAGGACGCTTGCCCAGCGCTACCAGCGCCAGGTGCTGGCGGATGGCGACTTCCTCGCCCGCATTGATCAGCAGATCGCCGGTGGTGGTCACGTCATCTCCCCAAGCACAGTTTGGCGCGCCGATAGCGCTCTTCTCTGTCAATAAGATTGGATCGGAGCACAAGCCATGTTCCCATCATGGTTGCACAAAGATATGGCTTGCGGCACAACCGGTGCAAAAATAGGCTCCGGCTGGGAAGTTGATCTCAAGCGCCATCCCGCTGGCGGGCAGGTCGCGATGCAAAGGAATAATCATGTTTAAAACTGTTTCTTCGGTTCTGGCGGTCGCCATCGCCGCATCGGCCTTCTCGGCGGCTCCTGCGATGGCGCAGGACAAGACCCTGACCATCTCCTGGTGGGGCTTTAATGGCGAAAAGCTCGAAACCCTGGTGCTCGCACCCTTCCGCGAGCAGTGCGGCTGCGAGATCGTGTTCGAAACCGGCAATAACGGCGAGCGCCTGAACAAGCTGCAGATCCGCAATGGCGGCGGCGTCGATGTCGCCTATTTCTCCGACAGCTTCAGCCAGCAGGGCATCGAAGCGGGGTTGTTCCAGAAGATCGATCCGGCCAAGCTGCCCAACCTTGCCGGCCTTTATGACCTGGCCAAGGACCCGCAGGGTGGCTATGGCCCCGCTTACACCATCGGCCGCGTCGGCATTGTTTATGACAGCGCTAAGCTGACAACCCCGATCACCTCGTGGAACGATCTGTGGCGCGAAGACCTCGCCTCGTCCCTGTCGCTGCCGGGGATCACCACCACCGCCGGCCCGATGGTCGTGATGAAGGCGGGTGAGCATGCCGGCGCCGACGCATTCGAGAATGCCGACGCCGCCTTTGCTGCGGTGCAGGAACTGCAGCCCAACGTGGTCAAGAACTACAATACCGGTTCGGAGATGATCAACCTGTTCTCCACCGGCGAGATCACCGCCGCCATCGCGCAGGACTTTACCCTCGGCCAGATCCAGGCCGCGGTGCCAAGCGTGGTCTGGGCCGACCTCAGCGAAGGCTCGATCGCGACGCTCAACACGGTCAACATCCCGACCGGCGCTGCCGAGCCCGAACTGGCCTATCAGTTCATCAACTTCATCCTGTCGCCCGAGATCCAGCAGGTCCTGGCCGAAGAGGGCGTCGATGCTCCGGTCAACACCGCAGTTGAGCTGACCCCAGAACAGGCAGCGCTCTGGACCTATGGCGCCGATACCATCGCCGGCCTGCAGCGCATCGACTACGCCAAGATGAACGCGGCCAAGTCGGGGTGGGTGGATCGCTGGAACGAAATCTTCGGCATGTAATCACCAGCGGGGCGGCTCCGGCGCGCCCCGCCCTGTTTGCTGGACGATAAAGGCCAGGTGTTATGAAGCGTTTTTCGGGCTGGACCCTGGCCTCTCCCGCGACCCTGCTCGTGGTCGTGTTTCTGGTGCTGCCGGTGGTGGCCACCATTATCACGACCTTCGGGACGGCCGGCGGTCCGCTGGCACCCTATCTCGGATTCTTCGGCAGCGGTTTTCGCCGCACGGTGCTGTGGCGCACCGTTCAGGTTTCGTTCATAGTTACGGCAATCGCCGTCATAATTGGCTTCATCACCGCCTTTGTGATCAGCCGGTCGCCGGGCTGGCTCAAGTCCATCCTCATCATTGCGGCGGTGTTTCCGCTACTCACCGGCGTCGTGGTGCGCTCCTTTGCCTGGCTCATAATCCTTGGCAAGAACGGCATTCTGAACTCCGTGCTGCTGTCCGCCGGCCTGATCGGCGAGCCTCTCACCATGCTTTACACCCAGGGCGCGGTGATCGTTGCCATGGTGTATCTCTTTGTTCCACTTATGATTCTGACCCTGGTCGGCGTGCTCGAAGGCATTCCGCAGGACTTGATCCAGGCCTCGGCTTCCCTGGGGGCCAAGCCCTCCGCCACCTTCACCCAGGTGATCCTGCCATTGGCCGTGCCGGGTCTCATCGTCGGTGCCGTGCTGGTGTTTACCGGCAGCTTTACGTCCTACGCGACCCCCCAGTTGCTGGGTGGCGAGCAGGTGATGATGATGGGGACGCTGATGTATCAGCAGGCCATGGTGACCTTTGACTGGGTGGCAGCATCCACTATTGCGGCGGTAATGGTGGTCATAACCATCGCGATCGTCTTGGCGATGACGCGCATTGCTCGTCGCCTCAACCCGATGGCCGTGTGATGACCCAGAAAATACATCCGGCGCTGATCGGCTTTACTGTCGTCGTCTTCTTCTTTCTTGTCGGGCCGCTGATCATCGTGGTCGGTTCGGCGCTGAGCGACACCACCTATCTGACCTTCCCGCCCCAAGGGTTATCGCTGCGCTGGTTCGCCAATATCTTCGAGATCTCGGCCTTCCGGCGGACGATCCTGACCAGCTTGCAGATCGCCTTCCTGTCGACGTTCATTGCGCTTTTGCTTGGCATTCCAGCAGCTTACGCACTCAACCGCTATCGCATCCAGCTGCCGGGATGGCTGGCAACGCTGTTCGTCCTGCCCGTGCTGGTGCCTGAACTGGTGCTGGGTTTCTCGCTGCTCAAGAACGTGGCGGTGCAGTTCAACACCCCGATTTTCCTGACCCTGGTGTTCGGCCACAGCCTGCTGGTGCTGCCTTATGTGGTGCGGGTGATCAGTGCCTCGCTGGCCTCGTTCGACTTTTCGATCGAGGAAGCCGCGATCAGCCTCGGCTCGCCGCCGCTGCGCACCTTCTTCACCATCCTCCTGCCCAATGTCCGCTCGGGCGTGATCGCGGCGTTCATCCTGGCGTTCATCACCTCGATCAACGACGTATCCATCTCCATTTTCCTGACCGGACCAGGCATTTCGACGCTGCCCATCCAGTTGCTCGCGCATATGGAGCAGTTCTTTGATCCTACGGTTGCGTCGGTATCAGTGTTGCTGATGGCCTTGACTGTCGGGGTCATGGCCATTGTCGAGCGCACGCTCGGCCTTACTTTCCTTGCCAAATAGAGTGCCCTGCGCGTGACCAAAGCTCTTTCGATCCAGTCGATCACCGCCCATTACGGCACGACCAAGGTCCTTGAAGATCTCTCGCTCGAGGTTGGGGAGGGCGAACTGGTGTCGCTACTGGGTGCCAGCGGTTGCGGCAAGACCACGACGCTGCGACTCGTGGCGGGCTTTTTGCAGCCGACCTCGGGGCGCATCGCCCTGGGCGGCATCGATCTCACCCGCTTGCCGCCATACAAGCGCGATATTGGTTTGGTGTTTCAGAACTACGCCCTGTTCCCCCATCTCAGCGTTGCCGACAATGTGGGGTTCGGGCTCAAGCAGCGCGGCGTTGCGGGTGCCGAAAAAAGCCAGCGCGTGCAGGCCATGCTGGAGCGGGTGGGGCTCGCCCATCTCGCCACCCGCCTGCCGGGCGAGCTTTCGGGCGGGCAGAAGCAGCGGGTGGCGCTGGCCCGCGCCCTCGTGATCGAGCCGCCGCTGCTCATGTTCGATGAGCCGCTTTCCAATCTCGACGCCAAGCTGCGGGTCGATATGCGGGTGGAAATCCGGCAGCTGCAGCGGGCCAATGGCACCACTTCGGTTTACGTGACGCATGACCAGGAAGAAGCGTTCTCGATCTCGGACCGTGTCGCCATCATGCATGCCGGCCGCATCATGCAACTCGACACGCCCGAAACGCTGTATCAGCGTCCGGCCAATGCGTTCGTGGCGCGCTTCGTGGGTTTTGAGAACCTCATTCCCATGCGGGTGGTCGAGCGGGACGGCGCCAAGATCACGGCGGAAGCTGCGGGCGGCGTAAGGCTGACGCTCGGCCTTGAGCAATTCGGCGCCATTCCGGACAGCTTCACGCTCGCGTGCCGCGCCGATGGCCTGGCGGCGACAGCCGATGCTGCACGGGAGGGCATTCCCGCCAATCTAGGGCTGCGCACCTATCTGGGTCGTGCCTATCAATACCAGTGCGATACAGCTGCCGGCCCGCTTGTTGCCAATGGTCCGCTGACGCGACCGCTGGAGATGGGCGGCCATGCCAAGCTCGTGCCCGTGCCCGAGCAATGCACCATCCTTGCCCCGGAAGTGGCGGCTTGACCACGCTTCTGGTCAATGCCTGGGTGCTGACGCTGGACGCGGCGTTCACCGAGCATAAACCCGGATGGGTTCAGGTGGATGGCACGCGCATCACCGCCCTGGGCGGCGGGGCGGTTCCCCAGATCGCGGGCGCCGAGATCGTGGATTGCGGCGGCGATATCCTCATGCCCGGCATGGTCAATACCCACTGCCATATGGGCATGTCGGTGTTCCGGGGCCTGGGCGAAGATGTGGATGATCGCCTTTACCGCTATATCCTGCCGCTCGAGCGCAAATTCGTTTCCCCCGAGATGGTGCGGGTTGGCTCGGCACTGTCAGCCCTCGAGATGATCCAGGGTGGCGTCACCACCGTCGCCGACATGTATTATTTTGAAGCCGAAGTCGGTCGCGTTGCTGCCCGATCGGGGCTGCGCGCCATTGTGGGGCAGACCCTGGCGGACTTCGAGCCGCCCGATCACGCAAACTGGGACGAGGGTTTCGGGCTGGTGGAGGCGCTGCTGGATGAGTTCTCCAGCCATCCCCTGGTCACGCCCTCGATCGCGCCTCATGCTCCATATTCCACCGGCCTTGCCACTATGGAAAGGATCGCACGATGGTCGGCCGATCACCCAGCCG
>JAQGKH010000015.1 GCA_028290225.1 Devosia sp.
CAGCCGGCGGGCGAGCTTTCGGGCGGGCAGCGCCAGATGGTGGCCATGGGCCGGGCCCTGATGAGCCAGCCCAAGCTGCTGATGCTCGATGAGCCCTCGGCAGGGCTGTCGCCGCGCTATGTGATCGAGATCTTCGAGACGATTGTGCGCGTCAACAAGGAAGGCGTCGGCATCCTGATGGTGGAGCAGAACGCGCGCCAGGCGCTGGCCTTTGCTTCCAAAGGCTTTGTGCTGGCGGGCGGGCAGAACCGCTTCACCGGCACCGGCCCCGAACTGATCGCCGACCCCGAAGTCGCCAAAAGCTTCCTGGGTGGATGAGATGATAGCTCAATTCTCGTTTGATGCACCTGTCGGCACCCTGCCCCTCGCGGGGACGGCCGGGGTGGGGGGTGGCCTGTTCGGGAACTTCGAGCTTGACCACCACCCCCTCCCATCCTCCCCCCTCCCGGGGGAGGTGCCGCATCGTGGCATGCCAGAGAACAGTGCTCAGGCGGCAACTTCATCTTTCTTGGGCTGGCGCACCGCATGACCGAACTCATCTTTTTCATCAACCAGGTGGTGATCGCCGGCGCGGTGCTGGGCTGCATCTATGCCCTTGGCGCGATCGGCATCACGCTGATCTTTGGCATCCTGCGCTTTGCCCATTTTGCCCATTCCGAGCTGATGACGTCCGGCGCCTTTATCGCCTTCCTGCTGGCGGCGGGCTTTTCCGCCTGGGGGATCGTCACGCCCATTCCCACCGGCTTTGTGGTGCTGCCCATCGCCATGCTGCTGGGGGCGCTGCTGGCGCTGGGCATCGACAAGGGCTTTTATGCGCCGCTGCGCAAGCGCGGGGCCAAGCCCGTTACGCTGCTGATCGCCTCCATCGGCGTGACCTTGATGGTGCAGGGCCTGATCCGGCTGTTTTTCGGCGCGGGCTCCTATTCGTTCTTTGAAACGGAAGCCAAGGAAGTGTTCCGGTTCGACATGTCGGCCATTGGCTCGACCCGGCCGCTGGTGTTCACCGAACCGCAGGCGCTGATGATCCTCGTCACCGCCGTTTCGGTGATTGCCCTGCATTTCTTCCTCACCCGCTCGCGGCTGGGCAAGGCGATGCGCGCCATGGCCGACAATGCCGACCTGGCGCAGGTCTCGGGCATCAATACCGCTCTTGTGGTGCGGGTCACCTGGGTGATCGCCGGGGCGCTGGCCTGCATGGCCGGCACCATGCTGGCGCTGGATGTGACGCTCAAACCCGATCTGGCCTTCAACATCATCCTGCCCATTTTCGCCGCCGCCATCGTGGGGGGGCTGGGCCAGGCCTATGGCGCCATTGCCGGGGGGCTGCTGATCGGCTTTGCCGAAACGCTGGCCGTGTTCAACTGGACCATGGTGCTGCGGCCGCTCAACGCCATCCTGCCCGATTGGCTGCAGCTGCCGGCGACGCTGGCGCTGGTGCCCACCGAATACAAGCTGACAGTCGCCTTCGTGATCCTCGTCGTCACCCTCCTCGTGCGTCCCACCGGCATCTTCAAGGGAGCTTCCTCATGATCGGGCGTTCGCTTGGGCTGTTCGGGGGCCTCTTCGTTCTGATCCTGCTGGTGGGCTGGGTACTGGGCGCGCCCTTTACCTCGTCGCGCCTGGTGGAAGCGGCGGCCTATGCGCTGATTGCGCTGGGGCTCAACATCCAGTGGGGTTATGGCGGGCTCTTTAATTTCGGCATCATGGGCTTTTTGATGCTGGGGGGCTTTGCCGTTACCTTTATCTCGTTCCCGCACGATCCAGCCTTCTGGGCTTCGGACGGTCCGGCCCTGCTGGGTCGCGCCTTGCTGGCCTTTGCGGCCGGAGCCCTTTTGGTGATCGGCGCCCAGCAATCCCACCGGCTGGGGCTGCGTGGTGCGGCCAAGACGGTCGCGGTGGTTCTGGCCTGGTTCGTCGCCTATTGCGTGTATCGCAGCCAGATCGATCCGGCCGCCGCCTATATCGAGGCGACCGGCAATGGGTTTGTCGGCGGGCTCGGGCTCCACCCTGTGCTGGGCTGGGTGTTCGGGGGCATTCTCGCGGCTGGGGTAGCCTATGTCATCGGCAAGATCTGCCTCGGGCTGCGCACCGATTATCTGGCGATTGCCACCATCGGCATTTCCGAGATCATCCGCGCCCTGATCAAGAACATGGATTGGCTGACCCGCGGCACTTTGACCGTGTCTCCCATTCCCTGGCCGGTGCCGCTGCCCCAGCAGTACCAGGCCGGAGGTACGGACGGGCAGATGTCCCTGTTGCTGGCGCGCGGCGGCTTCCTGCTGCTGGCCGTGGCGGTGCTGGGGATCGCACTGTGGCTGATCTCGCGCGCCTATGCCGGGCCATGGGGCCGGATGATGCGCGCCATTCGCGACAACCACATCGCCGCCGCCTCCATGGGCAAGAACGTCACTGGCCGCCAGCTCGAAATCTTCATTTTCGGTTCGGTGCTGATGGGCATTGGCGGGGCCATGCTGGTGTCGTTCGTGCAGATCTTCGATCCGTCCTCCTACCAGCCCATCAACCACACCTTCATCATCTGGGTGATGGTGATCGTGGGCGGGGCGGGCAACAACTGGGGCGCCGTGTTCGGAGCGGTGCTGATCTGGATCCTGTGGGTGGTGAGCGAGCCCCTGGCCCGCGCCGTGTTCGATCTGGTCAGCTATTGGTCCAGTTCGGCCGGCTGGGGCGCCATTCCCGACATCGAGTCGCGCTCGGCGCAGATGCGGGTGTTCGTGCTGGGGCTGGTCATCACCATTGCCCTGCGCTTTGCCCCCAAGGGTCTGATCCCCGAAACCGTGCGCCGGGACGCTTAAGCCTTCCGGCGCTTGCGCCTCCTCCTGCAAGGACGCCAAATTGTTCTGGATCGCGGCAACGCTGCTCGCCTCGGCTCTCCAAACCGTGCGCAATGGCGTGCAGCGCGGGCTGACCGGCAGCCTGGGCACGCTGGGCGCCACCTATGTGCGCTTTCTTTATGGGCTGCCTTTTGCGGTTCTGTTTCTGCTGCTGGTCGCTGTGGGCACGGGGGAAGCCCTGCCGGCGATTGGGGGCTGGTCGGCGCTTTATGCGCTGGGAGCGGGGCTTGCACAGATCCTGGCCACCGCGCTGATGCTGTGGACCATGAAGAGCCGGTCCTTTGCGGTTACCACCGCCATCATCAAGACCGAGCCGGTGCTGGTTGCCCTGGCGGGTCTCGTTTTGCTGGGCGAAGTGCTGCATCCGTTGGCCCTTGGGGGTATCCTCGTTGCGACCCTCGGGGTCCTGCTGCTGTCGCGCCTGGGCGGCGCGCAGACCGCAGGGCCGAAATCGGTGCTGAGCGGGATCATGGCGGCCGCCTTTTTCGCCTTGTCGGCGGTGGGCTTCCGCGCCGCGATCCTCGAGCTGCCCTCCGGCTCGCCCGTGCTGCGCTCCAGCATGGTGCTGGTGCTGGGCTTGCTGCTGCAATCGGCCATGCTGATCGCCTATCTGGTGATGTTCGACCGGGGAACCCTGCGCAAGGTTGCCAGCGCCTGGCGCCAATCGCTGCCGGCGGGAGTGGCGGGTGCGCTGGCGTCCCAGTTCTGGTTTATCGGCTTTGCGCTGACCAGCGCCGCCAATGTGCGCACGCTGGCGCTAGTGGAAATCCTCTTTGCCCAAGCATTTGCCTGGATTACCAGCCGGGCGGTGCCCGAGCGGCGCGACCTGCTGGGCATGCTGGTGCTGGTGGCGGGGCTTCTAGTGCTGCTGATCCACAGCTGAGCGGCTAGATCGTGCCGGCGTTGTAATGAACGCCGGTCAGGTGCTCCGATTGCTCCCACAGGCGCTGGGCCGCGGCGTCGTCTTCGCCCAGCTTGGGCGCCTGCACCAGCGCGGGCTTGCCGCGCCAGCCGCCCCAGCCGGCCGGACCCACAAAAGCCAGCCGCGGCAGGTCGGGCTCCAGCGCTGCCGCAACCGTGGGAAGGGCGCCCGCGGCAGCCGATTGGCTGAGAAGCCCGGTGAACAGGCCCGAAACCCGGCCGATGCCACCCTGACCGGCGATGTGAACAAAAAGGCCGGTGCTGGCAAGGCCGGGATGGGCTGTTGTCACCCGAAGGCGCCAGCCCTCCTGGTCACTGAGCTTTTGCAGCTGGCGCGCCCATAAGAGATTGGCCAGCTTGGATTGGCCGTAAGCCGCCATGGGACGGTAGTGGCGTTCGCCCTGCAGGTCGGCAAAGTTCATCTTGCCGTGGCGGGCGGCATTGCTGGACACGGCGACAATCCGCGCATCGGGCGTTTTGAGCAGGAGCGGCAGCAATCGACCGGTGAGCGCGAAATGCCCGAGGTGATTGGTACCGAATTGCAGCTCGAATCCATCCGCGGTGGTTTGGCGCTTGGGCGGCATCATCACCCCGGCATTGTTGATGAGGATATCGAGCTGCCCATATTGGGCCAGCACGCGCGCCGCACCCGCCGCGATGCTGGCGAGATCGGCCAGATCGATGCTTTCGAATGCCAGCTTGCCTCGCGGCGAATGAGCGGCGATGGCGCGAATGGCGGCCGCGCCCTTGTCGGCATTGCGCCCGGCAATGATCACGGTGGCGCCGGCCTGGGCCAGCATGCGCGCGGTTTCCAGCCCCAATCCGCCGGTGGCACCGGTCACCAGGGCTACCTTGCCGGCCTGGCTCGGAATATCGGTCTCGCTGCTGATCTGCATGGGGTGCTCCTCGGGTTCAGGCGGGCAGGGTGAGTTCGCCGTTCTCGCCAAGAGGAAACCCCGGGTTCCAGGCGAGTTCCCAAAGAAAACCATCGGGGTCGGCGATGTATCCGGAATAGCCACCCCAGGGCTGGTCGTGCGGGGCCCGGACCAGGGTGGCGCCGGCGGCGATCATCCGGGTCACTGCCGCGTCGACCTCGGGGCGGGTGCGCAGATTATGGGCCAGTGCAAAGCCGGCAAAGCCGCTGCCGCTGGGCGCGACACCGGCGTCGGCAGCCAGGTCAGTGCGCGGAAAGAGCGACAATGCCATGGGACCGAGCTGGAAGAAGGCGACTCCATCGGCCTGCGCGACCCGGCGTTGCCAGCCCAGCGCCTCGTAGAATGCGGTGCTGCGCGCCAGATCGGCAACGCCGAGGGTCAACAGACTTAATCGTGGTTCCACGCTCGCTCCTGCATGAAAAAGGCCCGGGCTTGAACCCGGGCCTTGCTGTTGCGCCGATTAAAGCGAGCTTACTCGATCACGCCCTTGTCCACAAAGGAGCCGCCTTCAACGGCGAGTTCGACGATGATGCCGTCGACGTCACCGGCTTCATCGAAATCGAGGGGGCCACCGGCGCCTTCGTAATCGATGTCGGTGCCGGCCGCGATCAGCGCCTTGGCCTTTTCCCATTCGCCGGGCAGGACCTTTTCGCCGGGAGCGGAAGCCACTTCGCGCAAGGCGCCGGTCAGGCCTTCGCGGTCGGTGGAGCCGTTCTTTTCGATGGCGAGCGCCAGCAGGAACGCGGCATCATAAGCCTGGGGCGCGTAGGTGGCGTCGGCGGCGATGCCGGCCTTCGTCGCCAGATCGGTATAGGTGGTGGTGGCGTCGCCCGCCGGCGCGCCGGCGCGGGTGGCGATCATGCCTTCCACGGAGGCTGCGTCAATGCCGGTCAGCAGATCGTCGCCCACCATGCCGTCGCCGCCCACATAAAGGGTGAAGTTACCCGATTCAACGGCCTGGCGCAGGATGGTGTTGCCTGAAGCGTTGGCGTAGGCCAACACGACAAGGTTCTGCGAGGCCACCAGGTTGCCCAGCTCGGCACGGTAGTCGGCCTTGCCTTCTTCATGGGCGAGGTTGGCTGCAACGGTGCCGCCGGCTGCGGTGTAGGCGGCGGTCAGGGCGTCGGCAAAGCCCTTGCCGTAGTCGTTGTTCACATAGGTGATGGCAATATCCTGAACGCCCTTGCTGATCAGCAGGTCGGCCATCTTGACGCCCTGCAGCGCGTCAGAAGGGGTGGTGCGGAACACCAGGTCGTTGTCCTCGAGCGTGGTCAATGCCGGCGCCGAGGAGGCGGGGGAGATGAACACGACATTGCCCGACAAGCCCGAGCCGTTGAAGGCACCGATGGTTTCGCCGGTGCACAGCGCTCCCACCACGCCCACGACGTTCTCGGTGTTGATCACGCGATCGGCAGCGGCGGCGGCGGCGGTGGCGTCACAGGCCCCGTCAGCCGAAATGATGGACAGCTCGCCACCCAGGATGCCGCCCTGTTCGTTGACCTGCTTTACCACCAGTTCGGCGCCGGCAAAGATCGGCGGGGTCAGCGATTCGATGGGGCCGGTGAAGCCGCCGATAAAGCCGATCTTGGCGCCCGTATCCTGGGCAATGGCGGGCGCGGCAACCACGAGGGTCGTCGCGGCAACAGCCATGGTAAGGGTCTTCTTGAAGTTCTGCATTGTGATCCCTCTGCTTGGGTTGCCCCGCCCAGCGGCCTTGCCAGCGGCTTTTCGTGGTGGAACAACAATATTTCGGGGCACAAGAACATGCCCGCTGGAGGGAGACTGTGGCACATCTGCTGTGCCTGAGTCATCCGCAATTGGTGGGCCCGGACTGTGCATGGGAGTGTTGCTTAACGCGGCGCGCTTGCCCATAGAAAGACGGCGCTGGCAGGGGAGACGCAGCATGAGGCAGTGGTGGTTGGGCGTGCTTCTGGCTGTGGCCCTTTGCTGGAGCGCAAGCCCCAGCCTGGCGCAGCTGACGGTGCTGGACGAAGCCCAGGATAGCGGGGCCGGTGCGACTGCGACAGCGCCGCTGATCTGCGGAACCCAGCCCATGACCATTGCCCGCATGAGCTGGCCATCCGCCGCGCTGCTGGCGGAAATTCATGCGCGGGTGTTGCGCCAGGCCTATGGCTGCCACACGCAGGTGCTGCCGGGGGACCTCGCCAATGTCGGCTCTTCCATGGGCGCCACGGGGCAGCCGGCCATCGCGCCTGAAATGTGGCCGGGCCGCATCGCCGAAGTGTGGAACACCGGCATGGAAGCGCAGATGCTGCGCTCGGCCGGCAATACCTATGTCGAGGCGGCATTCGAGGGCTGGTTCAGTCCCGATTATGTGGCGGAAAGCCAGCCGGAGCTGACGGCAGCGGCCGGGCTGGCGGCGGCACTGCCCCTGATCAGCCCGGATAACCCGGTCCAGTTCATCTCCTGCCCCGCCGAATGGGCCTGTGCCCTCATCAACCGCAACCTGATCCGGTCACTGGGCTTGCAGGATCTGGTCGCGGTGGTGGAGCCGGCCAACCGGTTCGAGATGGATACGCTGATTGCCGGGGCGGTGAGCGCCAAGGAACCCTTCGTGTTCTATTATTGGCAGCCCAATGCCGTGCTGGCGCAGTTTGCCTTTGTTGGCCTCGAGATGGGAGCCTATGAGGAAGCCGCCGCCCAGTGCCTGGCGCGCGTCGAGTGTCCCGAGCCCAAGCCTTCCGCCTTCGCGCCCGACATGGTGGTGGGTGCCCTCGCCGAATGGGTGTTTACCGAAGCGCCCCAGATCGCCGCCTATTTCAGCCGCGCCAGCATGCCGCTGGCGGAAATGAACGCGCTACTGGCCCAACTCAACGAGCCGGGCGCCACGGTGGAAGGCGTGGCCGACCGGTTCATCGCCGAACGCGCCGCGCTGTGGCAGGGCTGGGCGGGCACGCCGCCCTCCTAGCCGCGGGTGCATGGGCATTATCCTTCCGTTGCGGTTGCATGGGCTGCTGGCAGGAGCATATAGTCGCGGCCGAGCCTTTGGGGCGTTAGTGGGAGCAAAGCCTTGGATTTGAAGCGGATCAACGATCGCATCACCGTGTCGGGACAGATCGAGCCCGAAGATGTCGCAACGCTCAAGGCCGCCGGGTTCACCACCATCATCAATAACCGCCCCGATGGCGAATCCTCGGACCAGCCCGAAGGCGCGGCCATTGCCGCTGCCGCTGCGGCGGCCGGCCTGGCCTACCATGCCATTCCCCTGGGCCGCGAAGGCGTTTCGCCCGAGATGGTTGAAAAAACCCAGGCTGCGCTCGAAGGCAGTTCGGGCCCGGTGTTCGCCTTTTGCCGCTCGGGCACTCGCTCCACAACCCTGTGGGCGCTGTCGCAGGCCGGCCAGCAGGATGCGGGCGAGATCATCCGGCAGGCCGGGGAAGCGGGCTACGACATGTCCCACCTCGCAGGCCACCTCACCACCAAATAATCTTCGGCTGCGGTGCCCGGATTCCGCCAACGGCCGCGGCCGTTTTTCTTGAGCCGGGTGCTTGCGCAAACCCCTTTGCCCGGAATTTAAATCGATGCCAATCAAGAAAATCCTTGTCGCCAACCGCAGCGAAATCGCCATCCGGGTGTTCCGGGCCGCCAATGAGCTGGGGCTCAAGACCGTCGCGGCGTTTGCCGAAGAGGACAAGCTGGCACTGCACCGCTTCAAGGCGGACGAGGCTTATCTGATCGGGGTCGGCAAGGGACCGGTCGAGGCTTATCTGCAGATCGACGAATATATCCGGGTGGCGCGCTTGTCGGGCGCCGATGCCATTCACCCCGGCTATGGCCTGTTGTCGGAAAGCCCCGAATTTGCCGATGCCTGCGAAGAAGCGGGCATCATCTTCATCGGGCCCCGGGCGCAAACCATGCGCGATCTCGGCAACAAGGTCGCGGCCCGCAATATGGCAATTGCTTCGGGCGTTCCGGTGGTGCCGGCCACCGAGGCGCTGCCCGACGACCTGGATGGGGTAAAGGCGATGGCTGCCGCGATCGGCTATCCGCTGATGCTCAAGGCCAGCTGGGGCGGCGGTGGGCGCGGCATGCGCCGGATCATGGATGAATCGACGCTTCTGGCCGAAGTGTCGGAAGGCAAGCGCGAGGCCAAGGCCGCGTTCGGCAAGGATGAGATGTATCTCGAAAAGCTGGTGGAGCGGGCCCGCCATGTCGAGGTGCAACTGATCGGTGACGATCACGGCAATCTGGTGCATTTGTTTGAGCGCGATTTCTCGGTGCAGCGGCGCAACCTGAAGGTGGTGGAGCGCGCTCCCGCCCCTTACCTTTCCGAAGCGGTGCGCACCCGGCTCACCGATGCCGCGCTGCGGCTCGGCAATGCGGCGCGCTATCGGGGCGCCGGCACCGTCGAGTTCCTGATGGATGCCGACACCGACGAGTTCTACTTCATCGAGGTCAATCCGCGCATCCAGGTGGAGCACACGGTGACCGAGGAAGTCACCGGCATCGATATCGTCAAGGCCCAGATCAAGCTCCTCGATGGCGCGGTGATCGGCACGCCGGAGTCCGGGGTGCCTGTTCAGGCCGATATCAAGCTGCATGGCAATGCCATCCAGTGCCGGGTGACCACGGAGGATCCCGAGCAGAACTTCATTCCCGATTATGGCCGCATCACCGCTTATCGGGGCGCCACGGGATTTGGCGTGCGCCTGGATGGGGGCACTGCTTATGCGGGCGCCGTGATCACGCGCTATTATGATCCGCTGCTCGAAAAGGTCACCTGCTGGGCGCCGAGCCCCGAGGAAGCCATTGCCCGCATGCACCGCGCCTTGCGCGAGTTCCGCATCCGGGGCGTGTCGACCAATCTGGCGTTCCTGGAAAACATCATCACCCATCCCGACTTTGTCGAGAACCGCTATACGACGCGTTTCATCGACACGACGCCGGCGCTGTTCGACATTGCGCGCCGCAAGGACCGGGCGACCAAGCTGCTCTCCTATATCGCTGATGTGACGGTCAACGGGCACCCGGAAGTGCGCGACCGACCGCGCCCGCCCGCCGCGGCCGCAGCGCCCGTGGTGCCCCGGTTTGCCGCGTCCAGCACCGTCGAGGGGAGCCGGCAGGTGCTGGAGCGCGAAGGGCCCAAGGGCCTTGCCAACTGGATGAAGCAGCAAAAGCGGGTGCTGTTCACCGACACCACCATGCGCGACGCGCATCAAAGCCTGCTCGCCACGCGGATGCGCTCGTTCGACATCACCCGCATTGCCGAGGCTTATGCCAGCGGCCTGCCGAACCTGTTCTCGCTGGAATGCTGGGGTGGCGCCACCTTCGACGTGGCGATGCGCTTCTTGAACGAAGACCCGTGGGAGCGGCTGGCGCGGGTGCGCGACGGCGCCCCCAATATCCTGACGCAGATGCTGCTACGCGGCTCCAATGGCGTGGGCTACACCAATTACCCCGACAATGTGGTGCGGTTCTTCGTGGCCCAGGCGGCCAAGGGGGGCGTCGACATCTTCCGCGTCTTTGATTGCCTCAACTGGGTGGAGAACATGCGCGTCTCGATGGACGCGGTGATCGAAGCCAACAAGGTCTGCGAAGGCGTCGTGTGCTATACCGGGGACATGCTGGATCCCGACCGGTCCAAGTATGATCTCAAATATTATGTGGCTCTCGCCCGGGAACTGGAAGCGGCCGGGGCGCATGTGCTCGGGCTCAAGGACATGGCCGGCGTGCTCAAGCCCGCCGCTGCCCGCAAGCTCATCGAAACGCTCAAGCAGGAAGTGGGCTTGCCCATTCACCTGCACACCCATGATACGTCCGGCGCTGCTGCCGCCACGGTGCTCGCAGCGGTGGAGGCCGGAGTGGATGCGGTGGACGCCGCCATGGACGCGCTGTCGGGCACGACTTCGCAGCCGACCCTTGGCTCGCTGGCTGCGGCGCTGGCCGATAGCGAGCGCGATCCCCAACTGGACCCCCAGGCCATCCGGCAGATTTCGTTCTACTGGGAAGCGGTGCGCACGCAATATCGCGCCTTTGAAAGCGAGCTGCGCTCGGGCGCCTCGGAAGTGTATCTGCACGAAATGCCGGGCGGGCAATTCACCAATCTCAAGGAACAGGCCCGTTCGCTGGGGCTGGAAACGCGCTGGCACGAGGTCGCCCAGACCTATGCCGACGTCAACCAGATGTTTGGCGATATCGTCAAGGTGACCCCGAGCTCCAAGGTCGTGGGCGACATGGCGCTGGCCATGGTTTCCGCCGGCCTCACCCGCGCCGATGTCGAAGACCCCAGGCGCGACATCGCCTTCCCCGACTCCGTGGTCGGCTTTTTTGCCGGCGATCTCGGCCAGCCCCCCGGCGGGTTTCCGCCGGCACTGCAGAAAAAGGTGCTCAAGGGCCGCGAGCCCCTCACCGAGCGCCCCGGCTCCTATCTTCCCGATGTGGATCTTGAAGCCGAGCGCAGCCGTGTCGCCGGGGAAATCGAGGTTCCGGTGGATGATTTCCGCCTCGCCTCCGCCTTGATGTATCCCAAGGTTTTCGCCGACTTTGCCAGAACCCAGGAGCGCTACGGCCCCACTGAAGTGCTGCCGACGCCGGTTTATTTCTATGGCCTGCAGGAGGGCCAGGAACTGCTGGTGGATATCGAAAAGGGCAAGACGCTGGTGCTCCAATATCTTGGGCGCGCCGAAACCAACGAAAAGGGCGAGGTGCGGGTGTTCTTTGACCTCAACGGTCAGCCCCGAACTATTACCGTGCCCGATCGCCTGAAGGCAGGGGAAGTCAAGCTGCGCGCCAAGGCCATCCTCGGCGATGCCAAGCAGGTCGGGGCGCCGATGCCGGGCGTGATCTCGACCCTGGCAATCAAGGCTGGCCAGTCGGTGTTTGCGGGCGATGTGCTGTGTTCCATCGAAGCGATGAAGATGGAAACCGCCATTCACGCCGAAGCCGATGGCGTGGTTGCCGAGGTGCTGGTCAAGCCGGGCGATCAGATCGACGCCAAGGATCTGCTGGTGCGGTTCGAGTAGTGTCGCGCCCTACCTGGCCGAGGCGCCGGTGCTAGGGCTTCGTTAACTGCTTGCACGGTCGTGATCGATGCCGGGCGGAGCTTTGGCGGTTCGTTAGGAGTTCACGCGAAACAACTCGACCACCGAAACCCGGGGGTCGCCTGTGAACTCGCTAAAACTCTACGCCGTGATTTCGCGCCTGGGACGCCTCAACTATCGGGCCAAGATCATGGTGATGGCCTTTTTGGGCACTCACATCCCCCTGCTGGCGATAATCGGCTGGAGTGCGTTCAACCTTTCGGGCGATGCCGGCATGCTGTGGGGCACCCTGGCGGTGGCGCTGGTGGCAACATTGGGCGGCACCGGCGTAACCCTGTTTGTGCTCAACCAGCTGCTGCAGCCGGTGCTGCTGACCTCCAGGGCGCTTCGCACCTATCGGCAAACGCGTCAATTATCGCCCCTGCCCACCAATTTCACCGACGAGGCCGGCACGCTGATGGCCGACGCCGCGCTGACATTGGCACGCCTGGACGCCTCGCTGGTGGAACTGGAAACCACCGACAAGGCCACGGGGCTGGCCAATCGCGACAAGTTCGTTGCCGCGCTGGGTCGCACGCTCGCCGCGCAAACTCCCGCGGCCGTGTGCGTGGTGCGCATCGCCAATTATCTGCGGCTGGTGACCAGCTATGACCAGGAACATGCCGATCGGCTGGCGAGCCAGCTGGCCATGCGCCTCGTCGCGCTGCTGCCCGCCGATACCCTGGCGGCGCGCGTGGAAGGCGCCAGCTTTGCCTTCATTCGCATGGGCGAGGAGGCAGAGAACGCGGGGCCGGCGCTTGCGGCCATGCTGGACGAATTGTCCAAGGTGATCGTGGTGGAAGGGGTCGAAGCCATGCCGGCGCTGACGGGCGGGGTCGCGCGCAGCGGCGTTGATGGCGATGCGGCAGCGGCCTTGCTGGATGGCGCCATTGCCGCGGCCGTGGTGACCACGGCCATCAAAGGCGTGTCGGTCCATTCGCCCGCAGCCCGCCAGGCCGTGCGCGAGCGCTTCGAGTTGGAGCAGGAGCTGCGCAAGGGCATCGAGAACAACCAGTTCGTGCTGCATTACCAGCCAGTGGTTGATATGCTGGAGGGCCGCAGCGTCGGGGCCGAGGCCTTGATCCGCTGGCAGCACCCCGAGCGCGGCATGATCCCGCCGGCGCAGTTCATTCCGGCCGCCGAGCGCAGCGGCATGATCGACCAGATCGGACTTTGGGTGATGCAGGCGGCCTGCGAACAGCTGGGCCGCTGGAATGCCGAGGGGCTGGAGCCCCTCAAGCTGGCGATCAACCTGTCGGCCGGGCAGTTCCTTGATCCAAGATTGCGCGATATCGTCAGCGATGTGCTCAACAACAGCGCGGTTTCGCCCGGCCAGTTGGAGATCGAGCTCACCGAAAGCGCCGCCATGGTGGATCACGATTATACGCGCCGGACCTTTGGCAAGCTCAAGGATCTGGGCGTGTCCATTGCCATTGACGATTTCGGCACCGGTTATGCCAGCATGAGCCAATTGCGCAAGCTGCCGTTCGACAAGCTCAAGATCGACCGGGAATTCGTTGCCAATGTGGATACGACCAGCGAGTCGCAGGCGATCTGCAATGCAATGATCACCCTGGCCAACGGGCTGGGCCTGAAGGTTCTCGCCGAAGGCACGGAGCGGCCCGAAGAGGTGCGTTACCTCAGCGAACGCGGCTGCAACCTGTTTCAGGGCTACTACTTCGCACGGCCGGTGTCGGCGGCGCAGTTCGCCGAAACGCTGCACGACGTCAAGCTCATGGCTGCGGCTGCCATGGCGCCAAGCCCGGCCAGCCTTGCCTCGAGCGCGATGCGCGACGCCGGCTAGCGAGGGCCGGATGATATCGGCCCGGGATCACACCGGGCCGATCATGGGCTAGAGGCGGCGGGCCTTGCCATCGATGGTCTGGGTGTCGCCCTGCCGGGTGGGGGCCTGGGCCCGCACCTTTTCGCCGCGCACTTCCAGGGGCAGCATGCCGACGATCCAGCTCACCAGCAGCGGCACGATGACGAAGTCATCGACGATGCCGAGGAACGGCAGCACATCGGGGATGATGTCGATCGGGCTGATCAGGTAAAGCGGCACCAACAGCATGGCGAATTTCAGCGCCAAGGGGGTCGCCGGGTGGCGAAAGCCGCGCCACAGCAACAGCAGTTCCTTGCGGAAGATAAAGAACCGGCCCACGGTGAAGCGACCGAGCAGATTAAGGGGCGAGAAGGGGTTTTTCATCATAGCCCTTAAATGGCCCCGGAGCGTTTTGGTTCAAGACCTTCCTCATCACGTAAGCGTCGCATTGCGCTTGTAGGCTCCTGCGCTTATTTCTCGGGCAGCAAAGAGGTGTTTCATGTCGGGCCCGGCACTGCGCAGGCAATCGGTTGGAGTCAATGTCGGGGGCGTGCTGGTGGGGGGCGGCGCGCCGGTCGTGGTGCAATCCATGACCAACACCGATACGGCCGATATCGACGCCACCGTGCGGCAGGTGATGCAACTGGCGCGGGCGGGTTCCGAGATCGTGCGCATCACCGTGGATCGCGACGAATCCGCCGCTGCCGTGCCCCATATCCGCGATCGCCTCGCCTTCATGGGCTATGACGTACCGCTGGTGGGGGATTTCCATTACATCGGCCACAAGCTGCTGACCGATCACCCCGCCTGCGCCGAGGCCTTGGCCAAATACCGCATCAATCCGGGCAATGTGGGGTTCAAGGCCAAGCGCGACACTCAGTTCTCGACGCTGATCGAACTCGCCATCCGCTACAACAAGCCGGTGCGCATTGGCGTGAACTGGGGTTCGCTCGATGAGGAACTGCTGACCCGGCTGATGGACGAGAATGCCGTATCGGCGGCCCCCATCTCGGCCGCCGCCGTGCAGCGCGAAGCGATCATCCTGTCGGCGCTGCTGTCCGCCCGCCGCGCCGAAGAGATCGGCCTCGGGCGCGACAAGATCATCTTGTCCACCAAAGTGTCCGATGTGCAGCATCTGATTGCCGTGTATCAGGACCTGGCGGCGCGCTGCGATTACGCGTTGCATCTGGGGCTGACCGAAGCGGGCATGGGCTCCAAGGGCATTGTGGCGTCATCGGCCGCCTTGGGCATTCTCCTGCAGCAGGGCATTGGCGACACCATCCGCATCTCCCTGACGCCCGAGCCGGGCGGCGACCGCACCACCGAGGTCAAGGTGGCGCAGGAATTGCTGCAGACCATGGGGTTCCGCCAGTTCCTGCCCGTGGTGGCGGCGTGTCCGGGCTGCGGGCGCACCACCTCGACCACGTTCC
>JAQGKH010000033.1 GCA_028290225.1 Devosia sp.
GAAGCGCGCCAAGGCCAGATCAGCGTTACCGGCAGCACCCAGGGTGAACAGCAGAGCTGGCAGCAATTCAGTCAAATGGGCGCGGGCAGCTGCCGCCCGCGTTGCGGCATAACCACCATAGTGCCACTTGCGGATGGTGGCGATCGCCGCATGCGGATCGGTGAAACCCATGCGGGACAGGGTCTCGAGTGTGCCGGGGTCATCGTCGCTGCCGGTGAAAACGAGATTGCCCTCGACGCTGCCCAGGCTCTCGCCTTCAGTAAACAGCTCGCCGTAATAGGAGGACACCAGTTCAAGCGCAGCCCGGTAGTCGCTCTGGAAGCGCAGCAGGCTTTCCTCGCCCATCAAGCGGGCAATGCTGGCGAGGTCTTCGGGATTGACCGGCATGGTATGGGTTTGCTCGTCCCGCAGCATCTGCAGCCGGTTCTCCACGGCCCGCAGATACCAATAGGTATGGCTCAACTCCGAAGCGGCCTTCACCGATATCCAATTGGCGTCGGCCAGCGCTGCAAGGGCGAGCACGGTAGGCTTGGCGCGCAGGCTCTTGTCGCGACCACCGGCAATCAGCTGCTGGGTTTGCGTGAAGAACTCGATCTCACGAATGCCGCCGCGACCGAGCTTGACGTTGTGCCCCTCAACCCGGATCTCGCCGACATTCTTGGCAATGTTGATCTGTCGTTTCATCGCCTGAATATCGGCGATGGTGGCGTAATCAAGGTGCTTGCGCCAGATATAGGGCGCCAGCTCCTTGAGAAAGGCTGCGCCAACCTCGGCGTCACCCGCGCAGGTGCGAGCCTTGATCCACGCTGCGCGCTCCCAGTTCTGGCCGCGACTCTCGTAGTAGGCCAGGGCCGCGTCAACCGAAATGGCAACGGGGGTGGAGCCGGGATCGGGGCGCAGCCGCAGATCGGTGCGAAACACATAGCCATCGCCAGTTCGATCCTCCATCAGCGCCACCAGCCGCTGCACGATGCGCGCATAGATCTTGGTCGCTTCGGCTGGCTCGGCCAGCACACCCTTGCCTGGATCGAAAAAGGCTACGATGTCGATGTCGGAAGAATAATTCAGTTCCTGGCCACCATGCTTGCCCAAGGCAAACAGGGCCAAACCGGAGTTGGCGGCCGTCGCCTGCGCCGATGAAATGGTAAGCAAGCCCCGAGTAGCGGCCTGGCGCATCAGCAGGTCGAGCGCCGCTTCAAGCGCTGCATCGGCAAGGTCGGCAAGGGCCGCCGTGGTTTGCGCCGTGCTGAGGGCGCCACCCGTCTCGGTGACCGCGGCCCAAAGCGCTGTGCGTGCCTTAGCGCCGCGCAACACGGGCGCGAGCACGGCCTCGTCAGCCGCAGCCCTTGCAGCGGCAGCGACCTCGTCCAGAATGGCGTGGAATACGGAGACCGCTGGTTTTGCCAGTGCCTCGCCGAGCCAGGCGGCATTGGCTTGGGCCAGACCGAACAGGTAGGGCGCCGCCTCCAGCAGAGGACCAAGAGTGCCTTTGGCAGTGTCAAGCGGAGCGCGTTCGGCCTCCACCAGGCTGCTCAGCCATTGGTCAAAGCGCGGCGTTGGCGTTGCGGGCAGCACATGGAGGGCAGTAGCCATAAACCTATGTGATATATTGGGCTTCCGGCGGCGGCAAGGCGCTGCGATCAGGCGGCCGGCAGCTCAATGATCGCCCTTGCCCCCGGTGCGTTATCAGCCAACCGGAAACTCCCGCCATGCAGGCGCGCCACTGCATCCACCAGCGACAGACCGAGCCCGGAACCAGGTTCGGAGCGGCTTTCTTCCAGTCGCACAAAGCGCTCGATCACTCGGATTCGGTCTTGCTCGGGGATACCCGGACCGTTGTCGGCGACCTCGACCAATACGCGCCCGTTCTCCTCGCGCAGGCTGATGGTGATACGCCCCACCTGCCCTCCCGGTTCCGGCTTGGCATATTTAACGGCGTTTTCCAGCAGGTTCACCATGGCCTGACCGATGAGTTCGCGGTTGGCCTGCAGATGAACTCCGGGCGCAATGGCGGTTTCCACCACAATGCCTTCGTCCTCCGCTACCGGACCATAAAGCTCAGCCAGATCGGCAACTACAGCGCTGACATCGACGCGCGAAAAGGCGCCTGAGGGCGCTCCGGCTTCGGCGCGGGCAATCATCAACAACGCATTGAAGGTGCGGATCAGCCGGTCACTTTCAGTGATGGTGGTTTCCAGCGCCTGCTGGCGGGTGGTGTCGCTGGCGCCCTCCCGCAGTGCCGACTCCGCCTGGTTGCGCAGACGGGTGAGTGGCGTCTTGAGATCGTGCGCGACGTTGTCCGTGACTTCTTTAAGGCCCTGCAGCAGTTGTTCGATGCGGTCCAGCATGGCGTTGAGATTTGTGGCGAGCCCATCAAATTCGTCATTGCGGCGGGTGATCGGAACCCGCTCCGACAGGTTTCCGGACATGATCTTGGTTGAGGTATCCCGTATGGCATCGATGCGTCGCAAGACGCGTCGGGCGGTCATCCCGCCGGCAACCACGGAAAACAGGATGATGCCGAGCACCCCAACAAGGAAGCTTTGCACGATGATGGCGGAATAGCCCCGGCGCTCCACCACATCGCGACCGACGACCAGCCGGAGGCCGTTGCCGAGCTCGACCGATCGCACAACGGCAACGCCGCGGCGGGGGGGCTGCTCGGGAAGGCTTTCATCGCGCAATGGATTGGAGCGCTCATAATCAAAACTGTAAACGCCCGGCTCGACCAGCACTTCAACGGGGATGTCGACGACATTGCCCAGGAGGTACTGACCCGAAACATCGCC
>JAQGKH010000038.1 GCA_028290225.1 Devosia sp.
ATGCTCGGCCATGACGTCGTTCTCCCTTGCCCGAACAACGCGGCAGCCAGCTTCTATGTTGCAGATGGGGTCCAGCGCGTGACCACTTCGGATAATGCCGGGCGGGGCCGATCTTCGATCGTTGCGGTGGGGGTTCCGATATGAACGAACCCCACGAAGCGCTCGCCCGGCCGAGCGCCGAGCGCCGCGGCCGCGCGCTCGTCATAGCTGAACCAGCGGGTCACCCATTGGGCGGCAAACCCCATGGCGTAGGCGGCATGAACCAGGTTGAAGGCTACATTGGCCGCCGAAAGCAGCTGCTCGACTTCCGGGATCTTGGGATGCGGCTTGGCGGCCGAGATCACGCCAACCGTCAACGGCGCCGGCAGGAACTGGCGCCGTTCAAGATCGAGCGCCGCTGGTTCGATTGCCGGGTTCTTGGCCGCGGCAATGGCGGCGAGCTGTTCACCGGCTGCGGCCCGGTCATCCCCGCTGATCAGGATCAGCCGCCAGGGAGCAAGCTTGCCATGGTCGGGCACCCGCGTGGCAATGGTCAGCATCTGCTCGAGCTGGGCGGCATCGGGGCCCGGCTCCTTGAGAAAGGCTATGCCCACCGAGCGGCGGGTTGAGAGATAATCGAGCATTGCCTGGTTGGCGGCCATCGGACGTCTCCATTGTTGATGGCTGCCATAGCAAGCTCGCCCGAAGCGGACCAGTGGCGCACTACAGAAAATGGGAGCAACGCCGATGCCGCTGTTTTCAATTGGGGGCGTCTGTGACACAGCTTTTCCCCAATCGCCGCTTAAGCATCTGCGCATCGACAGTGCGGGGCGGCCGCCTGTCCGGCCTGGAGTTAACATGCGTTTGGGACCGATCGCTGCGATTGGCTTGGCTCTGGCAGCGGGAGCCTGGCTCCCGCTCGCTCCAGTGGCGCCCTTGGCCCAGGAAGAGGCCAGCGAACTGCCGCCCCTGCCCCGGCCGCGGCCACAGCGCGACGGCACCGGCACATCGGCGATGCCAGGCGATAGGCCGAGTACGCCGGCAACAGCAGCCATCAACGCCCTTACTTCCGCACCCCAGCCGGTAACGCTTAGCGCCAAGATCACCCAGGACGGCGCCCTGGTTCCCGAGGGACTGGTTTGGCGCATCTTTGAAACCGCGCCCGACGCCAATGGCGAACTGGCTCTGGTCGCCAAATCCGAGGAAGGCACGGCTAATCTGGAGCTGGCGCCGGGCGACTACGTGGTTCACATCGCGTATGGTCGCGCCCAGATCAGCGACACCGTCACCGTGGTGGCCGGCGCCAACGAGAAGACTTTCGTGCTCGATGCGGGCGCCCTGCGACTCAACGCGGCTGTCGCCGGCGATATACCGATCACCCCTGGCCTGCTGACCTTTGACATTCTGCTCGAAGAAGCGGGCGGCAGCGTGCCAATTGTCGAGGGACTGACGCCCAACGACATCGTGACGCTCAATTCGGGCACCTACCACGTGGTTTCCCACTTCGGCACCATCAACGCCGAGGTGCGCGCCGACCTGCGAGTGGAGGCGGGCCAGCTGACCGACGCGACCCTGTATCACCATGCCAGCCAGGTTGCCTTCAAGCTGGTATCCGAACCGGGCGGGGAAGCCATCGCCGATGTGGAATGGACCGTCCAGAGCTCGGACGGGACCGAACTCTTTACCGACCTTGGGGCGTTTCCCTCAACCGTGCTCGCCGAGGGCGACTACATAGTGCTCGCCAAGATCGGCGATCAGGTGTTTGACCGCAACTTCCAGGTACAGGCCGGAGCTGGCCAGGAAGTTGAAGTTCTGACCGCAGTCACCACTCCCGCGCTTTGAAAGGCAGCGAGCGCGCCGGGCCACAAGGGTTTGAATGGTTGCTGCGGTATAGTATGCAAGTGGGGTCAAGTGGTGAGGAAACCCCGATGTCGTTGCGCATTCCAACTAACCGCGGCATCGCCGCACTTGCTGCCGCCGCCATGCTGACGGTGACGCTGCCGGCGGGTTCCGCCCTGGCGCAAAAGATCAAGAACCCGGCGCCCGAAGTAGTGGAGCCGGCGACCAAGCAAGTTGCAACGGCGCACCGGGTGGAGATCGATACCATCACGGCGGTGGATGCCAATCTGGACGAAGCGACGCTGCGCGACATCTTCAGCGGCAATATCGAGGGCAATGCCCAAGCGCTGGCGACCCTGTCGGCAACCAGCATCACCATTCCCCGCATCGACATTGCCGTGGAAGCGGACAGCGGCGAGGAAGGGAAACCCATCCAGACCACCATTGTGCTCAGCGACCTGGTGCTCACCGATGTGGTGGACGGCGTTGCCGCAACCGTCTCCCTGAGCAGCACGGCGGTGTCGAGCGGCGACAATGGCAGCGCCGAGATCGGCACCATCGCTGCCAAGACCCTGGATATCGGCGGCATCCTGGGCCTTTACGGCCTGATCGAGGCCGATCCTTCCCAGGCGCTCGCCACGATCTACACCGATTTCAGTTTTGACGGCGGCTCCATCGAAACGCCGGAAGTTAGCTGCACCCTTGGCTCCATTACCGTGGCCGAGCTGAAAGCCCGGCCACTCCAGCACACCATGGGCGAGATGATGGCGCTGTCCGAAGCCATGGATGCCCAAGAAGAAGACGAGCAGCCTTCGCCCGAGATCGTCGGGGCGGCACTGCGCATGTACGCCGATATCCTCACCGCTTTTGAAACCTCGCCGGTCGAATTCGGCGGCTTCGAATGCGACGGCGTGGATGAGGAAGATCGCCCGCTTGCGGTGGCGGTCGAGGGCATGAGCATGGGCGGCATGCGCCCGGGCATTTACCCCCAGATCACGCTTGATGGCATGAGCATCGCCGTTGAAGGCGATGGCAGCATCGGAGTGGGCCGGGCCGTTTTAAAGCAGTTCGACCTGTCCGGGTCAATTGCGGCCATCCAGAACGCGCCCGAAACCATCGACCAGGCCTGGCTCGATGCCAATGCCCGGGCGCTCGTGCCGGCATTCTCCGGCTTCTCGTTCGACCAGGTCAGCGTTGATGTGCCCGATCCGG
>JAQGKH010000287.1 GCA_028290225.1 Devosia sp.
TGATTTTTCCGACAAGAAGCTCGATCAGGTGGCGGGCGTCCTGTCGGACTGGACACTCAAGCCGGTGGGCTCGGAAGGCTATCGCACGGCGGAAGTGACGCTGGGGGGCGTCGATACGCGCGACCTCGACGCCAAGAGCATGGCAGCGCGCGATGTGCCTGGCCTGTATTTCGTGGGCGAAGTGGTCGATGTCACCGGCTGGCTCGGCGGCTATAATTTCCAGTGGGCCTGGGCGTCAGGCTGGGCGGCGGGGCAAGTCGCCTGAGCTAGAAGCGCAAGGCGGCGCGCACGCCCAGATTGGTCAGGCCCTCGGCCGGAGCGCCGCAGGCGCCGCCGTCGGTGAGGTGTTCGGCCGTCAGCATCACCGCGGCGCCGGGAAGGACGTTGACGCCAACACTGCCCGAGGCGCGCAGCAGCGCCGCGCAACCCCATTGCTGGGGCACTTCGCCCTCAAGCCAGGCGCCGTTATGTACCGCCGCCCCCAGGCTCGCTTCGGCCCAGACCGGCAGCACCGGCAGGTGCACGGTCCAGCTGGCGCCGGCATAAACGAGGCTTTCGTGCCCGGCGGTATTCAGCGTCGCCCCAAGATGGGGCCGGATTTCGCCCAGCAGCCCCAGCTGGCCCCATTCGGGCGCAAACAGCAGTTCCACATTGGCATCCTCGATGCGCGCGCCATCGAGCAGTTCGGCCCCCGCATCGCGGGCGAAGACGCCGGCGCGGATCTCGGGCAGCAGATCGACCTGCGCCCATGCGAGCCCGGTGGTGGCGAGGAACGTGGCAAGCAGCAGGAGAGTGCGGATCATTGGCGGAGGCCCGGGCAAAGAAAAAGAGGCCGGGACTGCCGGCCTCCCCATCATTGCTGTCGCACCCTAAGGGCGGCTTAACCGGCTAGAACTTCCAGCCGAGCTTGAGGCCGAAATTGGAGATGCCGGCATTGTTATCGCACAGTTCGGCATTGGAGCTGTGCTCATAGGCGAGCGTGGCGGTGACATTGTCGCTCAGATCGGCGCCGATGCCGAAGCGCTCATAGAAGTTGACGCGGCAGCCGAATTTGCGCCGTCCCGCTGGGGCCTCGTCACCCAGATAGCCGTTATGAATGGCCGCGCCAAAGGTGCCTTCCACGAAAACGGGGCTGTCGAACAGGTGCGCCTGCCAGGTCAGGCCGGCATGAACGAGGCTGTCCTCGCCTTCCAGATTGATCGTGGCGCCGATTTCCGGACGGGGCGCGCCGATCCAGCGAAAGGCATCAAGGTCGGGCGAGGTGAAAAGCACGTCGAAGGTCACGTCCTCGAGCCGGCTGGTGTCCCAATCCCCAAAATTCTGCGGGATCATGGTGTAATAAACGCCGTGGAAAGCCAGGCCGACACGCACTTCGTCGACCACGTCCAGCACGCCGGCGGAGGGCAGGGCGGCTTCATCAAACTGGGCGAGGGCGGGAAGAGAGCTGCCCAGGAGCAGTGCCGCCACAAGGCAAGACTGGCGAAGTTTGGTCATGGCGGCCCTTGTCCGTTGATCCCCTTCACTAAGGGCAAAGACACTCCGGAAAGTCAACGCCGGGCAGTTGAATCGCCCGGCTCTGTGCTGCCCGGGCCACGCTGCGGCCGCAGCGCCGCGAAACGGCCTCGCTTTCATCGTAGTTTACCGATATAAGGCGCCAAAGTTAGCCGCGAAAGCTTCATCCAATGACTGCACCCTTTCCCATGTCCATCCTGGATCTCGCCCCCATAGCCGAGGGCGTCAGCACGCCAGAGGCGATGGCCGAAACCATCAAGCTGGCACAGCTGGGCGACCAGCTCGGCTATAACCGCCTGTGGTATGCCGAGCATCACGGCATGCCCTCGATCGCCTCCTCGGCTCCCGAAATCCTCATCGGCACCGCCGCGGCCCATACCAAGGGCATCCGCGTGGGATCGGGTGGCGTGATGCTGCTCAACCATCCGCCCCTGCGGGTTGTTGAAGCCTACCGCACCCTGGAAGCGCTGCATCCCGGGCGGATCGATCTGGGGCTGGGACGGGCGCCCGGGGGGGACGGCTATGCCATGCGCGCCCTGCGCACCGGTGGCGGGGAAGAATTCGCGCAGTATCTAAGCGAAATGCTGGCTTTCGAAGAGGGCGGCTTTCCGGCCGAACACCCGTTTTCACGGGTGGCGGTGGCGCCAGGCGGCATCAGCCTGCCGCCCCTGTGGCTGCTGGGCTCGTCGGGGTCCAGCGCTGCGGCCGCCGGCGAGCTGGGGATCGGCTATGCCTTTGCCGCCCATTTCAGCCAGGCCCCGGCGGCCCCCGCCTTTGCGGCCTACCGTCAGGAGTTCAAGCCCACTCCGGCCTTCCCCGAACCCAAGGCGCTGCTGTGCCTGTCGGTGCTGTGCGCCCCCACGGACGAGGAAGCGCGGTTCCTGTCCAGTTCGCAGGAAGTGAACTGGGCCCTGCTCCATACCGGCCAGCAGCGGCGCCTGATCGCCCCTGAACAGGCGATTGACTACCCGCTGACCGCCCAGCAGCGCGCGATCAACGAGCATCAATCGAATCTGTGGATCGTGGGCTCGCCCGAAACGGTCAAGGCCGCCATCAGCGCGCAAGCCGAGGCGGCCGGAGCCGACGAGGTGATGATCACGACGACAATGCATTCCTACGAGTTGCGCCGGCGCTCCTACAGCCTGATCGCCAACGCCTTTGGTTTGCAGCCGCGCGCCTGACTTCAGTTGGTGGTGCTGCCGGTGGTTGTGCTGCGGTCCACCAGCTCGAACGCGCCGGCGGCGGGATCGACCCGCAAGGCAAGACGCTGGCGGTCCAATTCCGCCAGCCAGGCCGACCATGAGCATGGGCTGAGCCCATCATCCAGGCCGGCCGGGTCGCGCTTGTCCCGCACCGGGCTGCTGAAGCTCAGGCGCAGTTGTGCGTGTTCCTGCCCGAACCGGTTGCGCACGCGCGCAATCGCGGGAATGCCGCGCCGATCGGTCACCCAGCTCTGGATGTCGCGATGGCGCGTGAGGGTGTGGTTGGTAGACATGGAAGGCCTCCCTTGTTGTGCCGGTTGTCCGGCTTATTTGGCCCGCAACGGCTCCGGTCCTCCTCCGGTTCCGTGGGCCAAACCTTTGTCATCCAGCCGAGTGGCCAGCCGCAGCGCCAGCATTTCCTCGGGGGTGAAGTAGTAAAGCTGCTGGGGCGGCGTTTCGAGCGCATGCAGCCACAGCGCCGGGTCTACCCCGGTTGTGCTCAGGTGGCGGGTGATCTGAGCTGTCGTGGATTGGGCATCGCTCATGGCCGTGCCCGCCACCCGCAGGGCGCTCTGCGCATCGCCCCCCAAGGCGGCCGCATAGATCTGGTGCACGCCAATCGCCGCTTGCGGGCTGGCGATCCGCTCGGCGCCCGAGGCAAATACAATGGGGCAGGAGGAGGCGCAGAGCGAGCCCGCCGCGACGCGGGTTGCCAGGCCCTCCTGGTGGATCAAAGTGCCGATCGCCAGCGCATCCACAACCGATCCTCCGGGGGAATCGAGAACCACAGTCTGCACATATTCGCCGCGCTCGGCAATCTCGCTGGCAAAGCGCTCCGCCGAGCCGACATCGAAGGTGCCGGTCAGGGCCAGCTCGCCCCCCGGGCGCAGCGCGATGCTCAGGGCCCCTTCGAGCACTTCGGGGCTGGTGGTGATGGCGGGCCGGGTGCCCGAGGCGGCCGGGGCATCGGGATCGGCAGGGCGTGCCGGGGGCAGGATGGGCTGCATGGGGACGGCCAGGGCCGCCCCCTGGCTCTCGGTCAGTTCGCGGAAATCCACGAACAACACCGAAACGGTACCCAGCAGCAGCGCATAAAACGCGCTCCGCATCACGGTGCCATCGTCGAGGTCGGCGGCCCAGCGCGCAAGGCGCTGATGCCCTCGCGCCCGGGGTGCCGAAGTGGGCTTGCTCGTCGTGGTGCTCATGCGCGGCCAGGAGCGTCGCCGCGCTTGCGCTGCGCCGTGTCGATCGGCGTGACCGTGGTGTCGGCGCTGTCGGCGGGTTCGGTGTGGATCGCTGCGGGTGCCAGGGGCGCTTGCGGCTCCTCGTGGGGGCGTTGGGGCTGTTCGCCCGCTGCCGGGAGCGCGATGCCGGCGGCTTGCATCTGCCGATACAGCGCCATGGCGCGCAGCATTTCGGCAGCGGTGATGTTTTCCGCTTCCTCGAGCGATTCCGATTCCCGGCGCATGGCATCGTTGACGATCATCAGCACGAGCACCAGCACAACGGGGAGCAGGTCGATGGAAATGGCGCCTGCCCATGAGGGAATGAAATCCTGCCAATAGCGCAGCACGGCCTCGGCGCTGGAAAGGGGCACGAAGCGGCGCTGCCCGACGGCGGGCGTCGCCAGGATTTCATCGGCGGCGGTGCTGAGCGCGGCCGATTGCGCCGCCACCGAAGCGCGCACGGTTTCCATGACCTGGTTTTGCCGGTTGGCCAGGTCGCCAACCTGCCCATCGGCCACGGGCGCAATAAAGCCGGCCGACAGATCGGCCGAGGCGCGCTTGACCGAAGCGGCGACCCCGGTCTGCTGCAGCGCGGCGATGACGGCAGTCAGTTGCACCGCTTCGGCCTGGAAGCTGTCGAGACGGGGCTCGATGCTGCCGGGCGTGGAAACCAGCTCGCGCATGGTGGCCAGGCGCCCCGAGCCCTGCTCGAAAAGGCTCGCGACCTCGTCGCGCGAGCCGGTGATGGTGGCAGCCAGCTGGTTCATCTGCGTGCCCATCTGGGTCAGCAGCTGCACCACGCTGCCCGAGCCGGTGGTGCCGGTCAGCGCCCCCGATTCCCGCTCATCGGCGGCAAGGCCCGAAAAACGCTCGGCCGCCCGCTGCACGTCGGGCAGCAGCGATTGGGCGGCCAGGGCATTGGCATGGGCTTGGTCGAGATCTTCGGCATAGCCCTGGAGCGTCACCGCCATGTGCTGCTCGGTGGCGGCCGAGCCGGCCAGCGCCGCGGCATTGAGCCAGGAACTCATGGCCATGATCATCAGGCAACCCACCGCCATGGTGGCGAACAGGCCGGCGCGCTGCACGCCCGAAGTCACCAGCGGCACGAAGCGCAGCATGAAGCTCCAGAAGGCGTAGATGGCAACCGAAACAGCGGCCGAATAAATGATGGCGGCAAAGAACACGAACGTGGCCGATCCATCGAGAATCCCGCGCACGCCCAGATAGGTATAAACGCCCGAAGCCAGCGCCAGCACGGCCAGGGCGAAACGGGTCATCGTCTCGACGCCGCGAACGGTTTCGTTGAGGCGGTAGGCGTTCGGCTTGAGCTGCATAGGCGATGGACCCCAGCGGCCGACAAACGCCGCCAGGCGAGTTTAACAGCCCGATCCCGGCAAGATCAGGGCGGATAAGCGCAATAATGGGCTCGTATCCGCCGGTGCTAGGAGGCGGTTTCGGGCTCGCGCAAGGCGCCCCATTCGGCTTTCCACAGGCCCGGTTCGGCAAGGGCGATCACCACGCGATCGAGCCCGCACTGGGATCGAAGTTCCTCGGCGCGTTCCAGGGCGACGGGAACGGGGCGCGGAAAATCGGGAACAAGATAGTCGGTTGCGGTGGGACAATGGGTGCAAACCACATCGCCCACCACCCGACCAAGCGAGCGCCAGATGCTCACCACCACCGCGTCGGGTGGGAAAGCATCAGGCGCGCAGGTTTCGAAAGAAGGTGGCATTGAACCTATCCCAGCTTTGCTGCCGAGTAAGTCAAAGACCAAGCGCAGTTAAACGGTTCCAGATTGTGATCGAAACGGGGGAAACAATTGGCAAGTCCGAGCATT
>JAQGKH010000063.1 GCA_028290225.1 Devosia sp.
GGGCTGGCGGCTTATGCGGGCCTTTCCGAAATCATCGTGACCCAGAGTGCCGTGGCCTTTGCCATCGCGGTGCCGCCCGGCATGGAGGCGGCGTTCGGGCCGGTGCGCGAGGCGGCGCAGCGTGCGGCGCAGGCGGCGGCCCCCACCCGCAAGATCATGGTTTCGCTGACGGCCGACAAGGCACCCGCCACCGGGCAGGCGGCCGCGCAGGGCCGGCCCGGGCCCGCGCCAAAGCAGCCGGTTCCGGGCGTGCGGCGGATCATCGCCGTGGGTTCGGGCAAGGGCGGGGTCGGCAAATCCACTACCGCGGTCAATATCGCGCTGGCGCTGCAGGCCGAGGGGCTGCGGGTCGGAATTCTCGATGCCGATCTTTATGGCCCCTCGATCCCCAAGCTGCTGCACCTCGAAGGCAAGCCGGCGGTGCGGGAGGATGGTATCTTTTCGCCGCATGATGCCTTTGGGCTCAAGGCCATGTCCATCGGCTCCATGCTCAATCCGGACCAGGCGGTGGTCTGGCGGGGCCCGATGGCGACTTCGGCGCTGCGGCAGTTGCTGCGCGAAACCGACTGGGGCGAGCTCGACATCCTGGTGGTGGACCTGCCGCCGGGCACTGGCGACATTCACATCTCCCTGTTCCAGCAGGCCGAAGTGGATGGCGTGGTGATTGTCTCAACGCCGCAGGATCTCGCCCTGATCGACGCCAAGAAGGCTATCGACATGCTGCGGCGGTTGAACGTGCCGCTGCTGGGCCTGGTCGAGAATATGAGCTTTTTCATCGCGCCCGATACCGGGCGACGCTACGACATTTTCGGGTCCGGGGGCGCCGAAGCGGCGGCGGCGGCGCTCAAGCTGCCGTTTCTGGGGGCGGTGCCCCTCGTCATGTCGATCCGCGAAGCCTCCGACCAGGGTGCCCCGCCGGTGATGGCCGAGCCCGATGGCCCTGAAGCTGGGGCGTTCCGCGCCATAGCCCGCAAGATTTTGGCAGATAGCCCGCAGCTTCGTCGCTGAATCCCGCATCGCGCCTGAGGCGGGTTGTGCAGGTTTGTGCCGCGGAACAAGTTGGGGCTTGGAACATTAAGGGAACAACCAAGCGGAGTTCCATATGTCCACCACCAACCCCAAAGTTGCCGACGCGCCCAATTCCAATCTCCAGAAGGATCCCGACGATTGGACAACGGGCGAGGACCCGATGACCGGTGCGCAGGCTTCCTATCTCAAGACGCTGAGCGAGCAGGCGAGCGATCCCGAGGCTTTTGCCGAAGACCTGACCAAGGCCGAGGCCTCCAAGCGCATCGACGCGTTGCGCGAAAAGCTCGGGCTTTAGGCGCGGAGCCGACCGGCACCAAGCTCGGGCAGGCGGGCCGCCACCAGTGCCTGCGTCAAGCGATGCTGCGGGTGATCCAAGATCGCCTGCGGCGCGCCTTGTTCAACGATCCTGCCCGCCTCCATCACCATGACTCGGTCGGCCATGGCCCGAACCATATCGAGGTCATGGCTGATCAGCAGGTAAGTCAGGCCGAACTCGGCTTGCAGTCGAGCGAGGAGGTTCAGCACTTCGCCACGCACCGACACATCCAGCGCCGACACCGGCTCGTCCAGCACCAGCAGGCGTGGACGCGTCACCAGGGCGCGGGCAATGGCCAGGCGCTGGCGCTGTCCGCCCGAAAACTCATGGGGGTAACGCCCCAGCATGTCAGGTGACAGACCAACGGCGGTGATGACCTCGTGCAGCCGTTCCGTGCGTTGGGCGAGGCCCAGTCCGGGTCGCAAGCGGAGCGGCTCGGCGACGGATTGACCCATGGGCAGCCGCGGATCGAAGCTGCCAAAGGGATCCTGAAACACCAGCGAGATGTCGGCGCGCATGGTCCGAGGCAGGTCGCGCCCGTGATAGGCTTGCCCGGCCAGGCGCAAGGCACCGGCGCTGGCATCATCCAGCCCGGCGATGATGCGGGCCAATGTGGTCTTGCCGCAGCCGGAGGGACCGACTAGTGCCAGGCACTGGCCTTCCTGCACGGTGAACGAAACATCGTGCAGGGCGCGAAGGGGCTTCCTGCGCCAGGGCCACGGCGCGCCCGCTCCATAATCGCGGCTGATCTGCTCGAGCTCGAGCAAGGTCGGGGTTGATGGAGGACGTGGAGGCGCCGCCACATCAAAACGCGAGGCTGCCACCAGCCGCCGCGTGTAATCCTGCGCGGGCGCTCCGAGCACCTGTTCGGTCGATCCGCTTTCGACCATGCGGCCACGATGCAGCACGAGGACGCGCGAGCACAGCGCCGCGACCGCCTTGAGATCGTGGCTGATGAAGAGGAGGGTCATCCGGCGCCGGGCGCAGATCTGCGCGAGGAGATCCAGCACCGTGCGCTGGGTCACCAGATCCAGCGCCGAAGTGGGCTCGTCAGCGATCAGCAGATCGGGCTGGCTTGCCAATGCCATGGCGATCATCACCCGCTGGCGCTGCCCGCCCGAGAGTTGATGGGGAAAGCGCCTGCCATGCTCGGGTGCCAAGCCGACCTCTGCCAGCAGCTCATTTATCGTTGCAGCACCCAGGTGCAAGCCGCCAAGCTCGACGGCTTCGGCGATCTGCCGGCCGACGCGCATCAGGGGGTTGAGCGCGGTCATCGGCTCCTGGAACACCATGCCGATGCGCTTGCCCCGCAGGCGGGCCATGGCGCGCTCATTGGCGGGCAGGGGGTGTCCATCGATGCGGATCTCTCCCGTCAGGCTTGCGCCAATGGGCAGCAGCCCAGTGATCGCCAGAGCCGTCAGCGTCTTGCCCGAGCCGCTTTCCCCGATGATGCCGAAGCGATCGCCAGCTTCCAGCGCCAGGCTCACATCCTGGATGGCCCTGCTGTCGCCAAAGCCGATGGAAAGGTTCTGCACCTCAAGCAAGGGCATGTGCGCGTCCTTGAGCTGCAAGGCGGGGGTCGAGCGCATCGCGCAGGCCGTCGCCGGCGACATTGATGCAGACCACGATCAGCACGATGGAGAGCCCGGGCACCAATGTCAGCCAGGGATGGAGCAGAAACAGCCCCTGGGCGTCACGCAGCATCAAGCCAAGGCTGGTGGCGGGCGGTTGCGTGCCCAGACCGACATAGGAGAGGCCGGCTTCGGCCAGGATGCCGAGCGACAGCTGGATGGTGCCTTGCACGATCAACAGGCTGAGGATGTTGGGCAGGAGATGGCGCAGGGCTATCGCGGCATTGCCCAGCCCGGCCAAGCGCGCGGCGGCGATGAAATCCAGGGTGGCAATGCTGAGCGCACCGCCCCGCGCC
>JAQGKH010000074.1 GCA_028290225.1 Devosia sp.
CGGATGCTGCTCACGCCAGACGACCCTGAACTGGTTTGGCCAAGGCGGCGGGAGGTGCTGTGGGAGCTGTGCCTGCGCCGACCCGGACAGTATACCAAGGAGGTGGCCAGGGCCCTTGCTTCGGAGGCGGCGCTGAGGATTTTTGAGCCGCGCAGTTCATCCAAGCGCCCGTGAGGGCTGGAGGGCTGCGGCAGCCTGCTGCGCTGACCCAGTCAAAGCGAAGCGCGGCTGCGTGCAGGCTCGCGATAATAGTTCTTGAACGTGCTCAGATAGCGCTCCGAACCGTCGGGCGCACTGAAGCTGGGCAGATCGGCGAAGTTCACCTGGTTAAGCAGCGCCCCGTGGATGTGGGCTGCCAGCACGGGGTCCTTTTCAAGGAGCGAGCGCACCAGACGTCGCGGCGTCTTGCCCCAATGCACCACCAGGAGGAAGGCGTCGGTCAAGGGCAAGACGGCGTTCGCGTCAACAACCGGGCCCAGCGGCGGCAGGTCGATGATAACGTAATCGAACTGTGTACGCAGCTCGCCAATCAAATGCTGCATGGCTGGCGAACCCAGAAAATCGCGGTTTTTCTGCCCCGAAGCAGCGCCTCCGCCCGGCAGCACGACCAAGCCAGTGGTGTTGTCGGTGTAGACCAGGCCGCGCCAATCCGCACCTTCTGCAATTTGCAACAGACCTGGGCCTGCTCCGGGGGCAACGAGCATGCTTGCGCCCTGATGCCGGAGATCCGCATCCAGCAGCATGACCCTGGCTCCTCCCGCAGCCAGCATCTCAGCAAAGGCGATTGCGACAGTGGTCTTGCCTTCGCCTGGCAGGGCCGACACGATGCCCACGACAGCGCAAGCGGCGTTGCCCCGGACGCTGGCGTCCACCACGAGTTTACCCGACCGCAGGGTTTCGGCAAAAGCGGAAGTGGGCGCGGTGGGCTTTTGCCCAAGGATCAGTTGGTGCGCCGCCCGATAAACAGCGGCCTCGCTCGGCTTGGCGTCCAGTGCCCCCTTGCGGCGCCTCCGAGACCCTCGCAAGCTGGGCAAATAGCCGACAAAGCGCGTCCCCAACTCTGCGGTGATTTGCTCGCCGATCCGGAAGGATCGGTCACGCACTTCCCGCAAAAACGCAATCAGCACGCCGATAAACAGCCCGCCCATGGTGGCGCCTATCAGGGAAAACAGCAGGTTCGGACTGGCGGCACCGAACGGGGTTTCCGCGGGGCTGATGATGCGAGCGGTCGGGATGGGGAAGGACTGCCGCTGCACCAGCTCTTCGTAGCGAGAAAGGAAGGAGTTGTACAAGACGTTGAGCGCTTCGGAGCGTTGCTGCAATTCGTTGAGCTGCACACGGTTCTGGTTGGACTGGGAAGCCAATGTGCTTTCAGCCGCCAGATTGTTACGCAGTTCTGCCTCGCGGCGCTCAGCGACGCCCACCTGGTCACGATAGTACTCCAGGCGACCCTCCAGCCGGTCGAGTATCTCGGTGCTAACCGTTGACAACTCATCACCAAGCACGGCGATTTGCGGGTGGTCCGGCCCGAACCTGCTGGTGATTTCGGCTATGCGGGCTTTGATGGTATCCTGTCGGGCGAGGAGTTCGGCAACATTTCCCGCGTCAACGCTGCCGTCGGACAGGAGGCTCGATTGCCCGGCCAGACCTTCGGCGCCCCTGGCGAGAGTCGCTTGCAGCTGCTCGGCCTGGGCCCGCAGCTGGGCGGTATTGGCTTGCGCCAGCACCAGTTGCTGGGTGAGATTTTCGGAGCGCTGGGTCACCAGATTGGCATCGTCGGCCAGCGACAAATCGGCCGTGCGGCGGAATTCCTCAACCGCCCGGCTGGCTTCTTGTTGGTTTGCGCTCAGCTCGGCAAGACGCTGCTGCAGCCAATCAGCAGCTGTCTTAGCCGCCTCCAAATTGGTGTTGAGCTGGTCTTGAACGAACGCATCGGCATAGGATGCGGCGATGCGGCGAGCAAGCTCCGGGTCGGGCGAGCGGTAGCCCAGATTGACCACGGAACTGCGTCCGACCCGCTCGACGATGACATTGCGACGCAAGAGCCCGGCAACTATCTCCGTGGGCAGTTGCGTCAGGCGCGGCGGTTCGGCGGGGGGGCGATTGAGCACCAATCCGATCAGATCGCCAGCGAGACTGCGAATGCGGCTCATGAAGGACGGTGGCGGATTAAGGAAGGTCGCGTCCATGCCCAGGTTTTCGTTGCGAGCCACTTCACCCGCTAGCCGAGTGGACCTCAATACCTCGACTTGATTGAGTATGTCGGTTTCGCCTGCCGCAAAGGAGAAGGTCGTATCTTCGTCGTTGATAACTGTTCCCGCCCTGGAATCGATCAAGATCTGGCTGAAGGCCAAATAGCTTCTGGGCGCCAAGACCAGGTAGGTAATGCCGAACGCTGCCCCGATGAGAGTGGCGACGACGAGCAACGGGAGTTGCCGGCGCACCGCAGTCAGTATCTTGCCGATATCGATGAAGCGGATATCGGACGGCAGCTCGTCGTCTAGGCCGGGACGGCGCACCCTATTGACCAGATCCACACCGCGCTGACGTCCCATGCCTGCGGACCACTCAGAGGCCGGTTCAGTGTACTTCAATATGGCCCCGCTCCTGCAACAAACCATGCACGGATGTTGTAACGACGAATAAGGCCGGGGTCTTTGTTGTTGTGGTGCGGAACACTACCTACTGGGTTCCTGGACCGACCAGACAGGATCAGGCCGTTTCCACCGTGAACTGTAGCCGGGCAAGGTCGGCATAGGGTCCTTCCCGAAGCATCAGTTCCTCATGCGAGCCTTGGTCGACAATGCGTCCGCGACTGACAACGAGGATCGTATCGGCCTTGCGGACCGTAGCGAGGCGGTGAGCAATCACCAATGTCGTGCGCCCGCTGCGAAGGCGCGCCAAGGCTGTTTGCACCAGCCGTTCGCTGGAGGAGTCCAGGGCGCTCGTGGCTTCATCGAGCAGGAGGATGGGGGCATTTTTGAGCAGGGCCCGTGCAATGGCGAGGCGCTGGCGCTGGCCGCCCGACAGGGTCACGCCGCGTTCGCCAACCGGTGTGTCGTAGCCGAGTGGCATTTGCGCAATGAATTCGTCAGCCAGCGCCATTTCGCAGGCCAGCACAACATCGTCCAGGCTGGCATCGGCGTCGCCGAAGCGCACATTGTCGGCGATGGTGCCAGAGAAGATGGTCGGCTCCTGCTCCACCACCGCTATTCGACGACGAAGCTGGCGCAGGTCGGCGCGCCGCACATCCACGCCGTCGACCAGAATGGCACCCTCCTGCACGTCGTAAAAGCGCTGCAACAGCGAGAACAGGGTGGATTTTCCCGCTCCCGAGGAGCCGACCAGGGCGACGGTCTTGCCGCTTGCCGCCTCGAAGCTCAAGCGGTCCAGCACGGGTTCGGGATCGCCTCGATCATAGCGGAAGGTGACATTGCTGAACCGAATGACGCCGGCGGCGGGTTCCGGCATGGGCTCGGGATCAGTTGGGCTCTCGATAGCGGGCCGGGTGTCGAGAATTTCGACTATCCGTTCCGTTGAGCCGGCAACGACATGGAGCGAGCCGATGACTTCGGACAATGTGGCCAGCGAGCCCGCTCCCATCCAGGCATAGAGCAGGAACTGGGTAAGTTCGCCGGTGCTCGCCATTCCCTGGAATACGGCCCAGGCTCCCCACCAGATCACGAAGATCATGGCAGAGCTCGACAAGAACATCAGCATCGAGATCAGCAGCGCGCGCGACTTCAGCCGCCGGGTTTCGGCCTCCAGGCTTGCGTGGCCGATGGTTCCATAGCGCTGAACCTCCTCATCCTCGCGAGTGAAGGATTTCACCGTTCGGGTGGCGCTCAGCACCTCGGTGGAACGTGCCGCCAGATCGGCTAGAGCGTCCTGGCTGCGCCGGGACATGCCCCGCAAGCGCCGGGCCATGATCAGCAAGGGCAGCATGATGAAGGGCGCCGCGATGAGGACCGCAAGTGTCAGAAACGCATTGGTCAACAACATGAACACGAAGGCCCCCGCGATGGTGACCAGCGCCCGAAGAGCTGTTGATGCGGTAGCGGTGATTGCGGATTTGATGGTGGAAACGTCGCCGTTCAGCCGCGATGCCAGGTCACCAACCCGGTGACGATCAAAGAATGCCGGATCAAGACGCAGCAGGTGAGCAAACACGGCCAAGCGGATATCTGCCACGATCCGCTCGCCGATATAGGCGATGTGGTAGAACCGAATGCCGTTCGCCACCGCGGCTGCCGTGCCGAACAAGCCGATCAACCAGGCATGCTGGCCCACCAGGCTCAGGTCCTGGGCGACAAATCCGGTGTCGATCATCCGCCCAAAGAAGAGGGGGATGAACAAGGATGAAACGGTCGACAGAATCAGAAAGGCAAGCGTCAGGACAAGGCGCACTGGATAGCGCAGAACATAGGGGAAGAGGCGGCGCAGCGGCTGCAACTTGGCTACGGCAGCCTTGCCACTCCTGGAGGAAGGTCGTTTCCTGCCATGCACCCATCCAGTTTTTAACACCAAGAGAACCTTTTGTCCGAGCCATCGGCGGCTGCGAGCATTCATGAGGAGCACACCAGAAGGGCGTCAAGCCGGGGCAACTACTGCTGCCGGCGGACTTACTAGGTCTTCATCGGCCCGATGATGCTCCAAGCAAACCCAAGACGGCCATAATCATAGGTAAGGGACATGGCAGTCCTGGCGTTATATGGTTAAAGGGGACGGGAACCGGTTATTCACTAGCTGTTAACCAGCTTGACCGGCGAGCCGTAGCAGCACTTGCAAGGAGTAAACCCATGGACACTCAGATCAAAGACCGGGCTTATGCGCTCTGGGAAGCGGCCGGGCGACCAGAGGGCCAGGACGAGCATTTCTGGTTTGCCGCAGCAGCCGAGTTGGCGCAAGCCGATGCGCCCCAGCCGACCGCAGAGCCAGAGCCGACGGCCAAGCCCACCAAGGCAAAGGCCCGCGCACCCCGAGCCAAAAAGGCTGCTTGAGGGCATGACCGGCGCTTGTTGAGTGCCGGCCGGCGCCCATCTCAAATCCAGTAGGGCGGCACGCCGTAGTACTCGTATAGGCGCAGGCCGTTGTCGGAACTCCAATAGGCGTCATCGTCGCGATCATAGCAGGGAGCGCCTTCCAGCTGTTCGCGGGTGACGTCCAGGCGATAGCCCCCAAGGGCTTCGTCATATTCGAGCTTGGACCAGGGCAAAGGGTAGTGAGCATCGCCGATCCCCATGAACCCGCCAAAGCTGAGCACCGCGTAGCCGACCTTGCCGCTGCGCTTTTCCAGCATGACGCGCTGAATCGAGCCGATGTGCTCGCCCTCGCGGTCGAATACCCGGGTGCCCTCGACCTTGTCCGACCCAATCAGGTCATGGGTTTCCTTGGCATAAACGTCCTGCTCCTCAGCCATGGTTGTGCTCCTTGGTTGGAGAATAAGCGAGCAACGCATCAGCCAGAGCCCTGTTCCGCCTGGGGGAACCCCTCTCCTTCGAGCGCATTGCATTTGGCAGGCGAGCAGGACGCGCCGCTGCCGGGGATCTCGGCATGGTCGCTCTGGCATGTCGCCGGCATGAGGCGCAATGCGCCAATCAAGGGAGAAGAGTGATGGCGACGATCCCGAACGAACCGACGCGCACAGTGGCGGAGGTCGATAGGCTGGTCGATGAAAATGGCTCGCCCGTCGTAGTTCCCGAAGCATCGCCGCTCAAGGTTGCCCATGCCGGCGAAGCAACGGTTGGTGCGACCGGGCCGACCAATTGGTGGCTGTACGGGCTGATCGGCCTCGCGGTCGTCATCGCGCTGTTGTTTTTGCTGCAGATGTTCAATGGAGCGCCCGGCACTGACGTCCAGCCTGGCTCGCCAGTCGCCGAACCGGTAGTGGAAACACCCGTGGCGCCTGCTCCCTAGGAGCAAATAACGGAAGGCACGAGCTATCCCGTGCCTTCCGCGCCGGATCAGCCGTTGATCGGGGAGATCTGGATTTCCACGCGCCGGTTCTGCGCGCGGCCGGACTCGGTGGTGTTGGATGCGATCGGGCTGGTTTCGCCTTTGCCCTCGATGAAGAACCGCCGCTGATCGATCCCCTGGTTGGCAAGGATGGTGGCGACCGACACGGCGCGCCGCTGCGACAGGCTCAGATTGTAGTTGTCGTCGCCCTGCGAGTCGGTGTGCCCATAAACATCGACGATGGTTTTCTCGAACTTCTTGAGGACCAGGGCCACTGAAACGAGCGTCTGGTTGAACTGGGGCTGCACGCTGGCCTGATCGGTGGCGAAGGTGATGTTGGAGGGCATGTTGAGGATGATCTGCTGGCCCACGCGGGTCACGGAAACGCCGGTGCCCTGCAGCTGCGCGCGCAGTTCGGCTTCCTGATCATCCATGTAATCGCCGATGGCCGCGCCGGCGAGGCCGCCCACGCCGGCGCCGATCAACGCGCCGACGCGTGGGTCGCCCCCGACGGCGGCACCGACCAGGGCGCCGGTGATCGCGCCGCCGCCAGTGCCCAAGAGAGCGCCGCCGGCGGTGTTGGAGAGCTGGGATTCGCCGGTGTACGGATTGATGCTGGTGCAGGCGCTGAGTGCCAGTGCGGCAAGGCCTGCAACAAGTAGCTTGGTGGTCATCGATTCACCCCTGATGGAAATGGCCGGGTAGGTGTGCCTTGATTATGGCACCATGGTGAACGGGCGATGAACGAAAGCCCTCAGGTGTGGGCCCAGCCACCATCAACCAGGAATTGTTGCGCCGAAACCATGGCGCTGTCCTGGCTGGCGAGAAACAAAACCATGCGGGCAAGGTCATCAGGATAAACCCTGCCGGCGAGTGCCTGGCTGGAATCGATCAGTTGCTCGCCCGCTGCATCGATCCAGTGCGTCAACTGCCGCTCGGTCATCACCCAGCCGGGCACGACGGTGTTGACGCGAATGCCGGACTTGCCCAGCTCGCGTGCCATGGCGCGGGTCAGGCCATGGGCGGCGGCCTTGGCGGTTTCATAGACCGGGATGCTGGGAGACATGATCATCCAGCTGATGGAGCCGGTGTTGATGATAGAGCCGCGGCCGGCGGCCTGCATGCCCGGTGCAACGGCCTGGATGGCAAAGAAGCTGTGCTTGAGATTGACCGCCATGCGGTTGTCCCAATAATCGGGCGTGACTTCGCGCCAGTCATGGCGCTGATCGTGGGCCGCGTTGTTGACCAGCACCAGGGCGTCGCCATGCGCCTGGGCAAACCCGGCAATAGCGGCCTGGTAGGCTGCCGTGTCGGTCACGTCGCATGGGGTAAATCGCACCTGTCCTCCGGCAGCGACGAGCTCGGCGGCGAGGCGTTCACCCGCATCCTGGGCAATATCAACGAAGCCAACCCTTGCACCCTGGGCGGCAAAGTTGCGCACCAGGCTTTCGCCGATGCCCGAGGCACCGCCGGAGATGACAACAGGGGTGTTGAGGAGGCTTGGATAGCGGGCGAACTCAGTCAAGGGTGGTCTGGCTTTCTGCTGGAGGGGGAGCCGCGTGAATCTCGCGCTGCTCGGTTTGCTCCAGAAGTGTCACGATATCGTCGACGCGGTCCAGATAGCGCTGCTCCATGGCGAAGTTCAGCGTGATGTATTGGCGGTTGGGCACGAAGGTGCACAGATTGGCGCTCGGGTGGAACGAGCCGACATAAACCGGCTCCACCAGGTCGCGGGTCATGTTGCCATACATGCGATGGGGCGGCACCAGCGTCAGCACGACATCGGTGGTGCGATTGAACCGGAAAAACTTGTCGGTGTAGAGGAACGGCAAGGCCTTGGAGATGCGCCGGTGCAGCGCGAACATGCCCATCAGGATGAACTGATAAGTGGTGGTGTCCCTGGCTTCGATTTGGGTCAGGGTGGCGTCGATCGCCCGAACATAATCGATGAAGTCAGATTTAACCGGGAAGGTCGCCATCAGAGCGCGCACGCGGAACTGATCGTCGTCGACCTCGCTGCGCTCGGAATTGTCCAGCATGGTATAGGCGGCGGTGATGACCTTGGCCTCGGGTCCCTTTTCGGCAACATTGAGCGCCTGGGTGATGAGGCCGAACATCAAGGAGCGCTGGCGCACGCCGATGCGGTTAGCCAAGGCGCGAATGCGCGAGCGAGTAATCGCCAGCGACCGGAACTGGATGTTCTTGACCGGCAAATTGCTCTTGTGGGCGTAGTAAAGCTGCAAAGTGGCGCCGACAAGCGAGCCCATGGCCAGTTTCATGCGGCGCTTGAACGGCAGCCTGACCTTGGGCTTGGCGGTCTCAGGCGTGCGGGCAATAGACTGAGATCGCGTCAGCAGGGAAGAATCGTGCCCTTCGAGCAGGGCATGGCTGGACCGCACCAGCACCATGGAGGCATGGCCCTGCGCATCGGGGCCGCCCCGCAGCGTGATGGCATAAACGCGGAACAGCGGCAGATCCTGGCGCTCGAAAATGTCGAGGCCTTTGCCCAGCCACTTGTCGGGGTAGCCATCGAAGCTATCCACCTCGGCCACCGAAGTGATGGCATCCAGGATGTGCTTGGGAAAGGGCTGTCCGGGCAAGGCCCCCTTGAAGCCGTGAGTCAGCTGGGGGGCCAGCGACACCATTTCGGCGACAAAATTATCAAGGCTTTCCTTGGTGAAAGCGGTTTTCGAATAAGCGGTAAAATAAACTGTGTTCTTGGAGTGGTACAAGAACCACTGGAAATTGGTAAACAGGGCCTGCGGGTTCTTGCGAACGGCGGCGGCGGCCCAATCAAGCAAGGCGTTACGTTCACCGGCAGCGCTGGAATCTGGATAGTTGCTCACAAGCGTCCCCGTAGGCCTTGAGGGTTCTGTTGTGACAAGTTGTAAACCCTCGCGGTGACGGGTTCAACTCCAGCTCCATTGAGCAGTTAATCCTCCCTATGCGTTTATTGCGGGGGCATGTGCCTGGTCAGACTCCGCCCAGGCAGGGCAAGCTGCCGCATTGGCAGATGCGGTCGCGTCAGTTTAGAATGGCTCTCATCTTGGCGCCCGGAGTCGTTGCTTCAACGGGTCGCCGGGGGCGTGCGCGGCGAGTTGGCTCATACAAGCGGTCCCGGCGCGCCGTAAATCTGGCGAGCCGCAGCGCTATTGGCTGGGGCGAATTGCAGAAGGACTTTGGGATGGACTATCGCGGTATCTTCGAAGATGCAGTCGACTCCTTGCGGGCGGAAAAGCGCTACCGGGTGTTTGCTGATCTCGAGCGGATTGCCGGACGCTTTCCAAAGGCGCTTTTTCGCGACGAGGCCGATAATGCCCGCGAGATTACCATCTGGTGCTCCAATGATTATCTGGGCATGGGCCAGCACCAGACGGTGATCGCAGCCATGCAGGAAACTGCTGGCCGACTCGGCGTGGGCGCGGGCGGCACCCGCAATATCTCGGGCACCAACCGGCCGCTGGTGGAGCTGGAGCGCTCGCTCGCCGACCTGCACCGCAAGGAAGGCGCCCTGGTGTTCACCTCCGGCTTCGTGTCCAACGAAGCGGCCATTTCCACCATCGCGCGGCTCCTGCCCGATTGCGTGATTTTCTCGGACCAGCTCAACCACGCTTCCATGATCCAGGGCGTGCGCCAGTCGGGGATGCAAAAGCAAATCTTCCGGCACAACGATGTGGCGCATCTGCGCGAATTGCTGGCGGCGACGGATCGCAAGCGCCCCAAGCTGATCTGCTTTGAATCAGTGTATTCGATGGATGGCGACGTGGCTCCGATCAAGGCCATCTGCGACCTGGCCGAAGAATTCGGCGCGCTGACCTATATCGATGAAGTGCATGCCGTGGGCATGTATGGCGAACGGGGCGGCGGCATTGCCGAACGCGACGGTTTGATGGACCGGATCGACATCATCGAAGGCACGCTGGCCAAGGGCTTTGGCGTGATGGGGGGCTATATTGCCGCCAACAAGTCGATCATCGATGCGGTGCGCTCCTATGCGCCCGAGTTCATCTTCACGACCGCCCTGCCCCCGGCGCTGTGCGCAGCGGCCCGCGCCTCCATCGAGCACCTCAAAACCTCACAGACCGAACGGGCAATGCAGCAGCGCCAGGCGCGCCTGCTCAAGGCGATGCTGACCGATGCCGGCCTGCCGGTGATGGAAACCGATACCCATATCGTGCCGGTCATGGTGGGCGATGCACGCCAGTGCAAGGCGGCCAGCGACCTGCTGCTGGAAAAGCACAATATCTATATCCAGCCGATCAACTACCCGACCGTGCCCAAGGGCACCGAGCGGCTGCGGATCACGCCGACGCCGCTGCACAGCGACGAGATGATCTTTGCGCTGCGCCATGCCCTGGTGAGCGTTTGGACGCGCCTCGAATTGCCGCGCGAGCCGGCCGATGCGGCGATCACGGCCAGCAAACTGACCTCGGGCGACCTGACGCTGCCCAATTTCGGCGGCTAAGCCGACAATGCGCCTTTCGGGTAGATCGGGTGCAAGCGCCTGATCTAGTTCGAAGGGGCAAAGGCGTTTCCTCGTGGCACCACGATAGCGCGGCGGCAGTCGAGACGCCGCAGCGCGTGGCTCAGCTGCAGGGCGGATTCGATTTTGCCTGCCCAGCGCAAACCTGCATCCGCAGCCTTGCGGATCAGCGTTCCGGGAAGTGGCCCGTGCTCGTCACGCCGGGCCGCCCTCGTGGTGGCGCAGCGCTCCACCATGGACCAGATGCGGCGAGAGATGAACATGGCTCGCGCCGATGTTCGCGTCCTTAGCTAGTCAGGACGATGCGCATCAGGTCCGCGGTGTTGCGGGCGCCAAGCTTTTCCATCACCCGAGCACGATGGACCTCGATGGTGCGTGGGGAGATGCCCAGCTGGCGGCCGGCTTCCTTGTTGGACTGGCCGTTGGTGATCAGCTGGAGCACTTCCCTTTCGCGTGGGGTCAGTTGCGAAAAGCCCCGCACTTCAATGGGGCGGCCGCCCGCCTGCCAGGCTGGCAGGTTTATATCCTGGCGCATGGCGTCACGCACTGCATTGAGCAGATAATCGCTGTTGATCGGCTTGCACACCACATCAGCGGCGCCCAGCTTCATGGCCGTCACCACCGCATCGACCTGCGAGGTATCGGCAAGCATGAAAACGGGCAAGCCGGTGCGGCTGGACTTGATGCGCTGCAGCAGACCCAGCCCACTTTCCTCGCCGAGCTGGAAATTGAGCACCACGGCATCGGGGCGCCGACGATCAATGGCAGCATTGAAGTGCGCGGAATCCAGCGAGAAAGTTGTCTGGAAACCTTCCAAGCGGAAGAGCACGCTCAGGGCCTCGCAAGTACCCGGATCGGGATCAACGATATGGATCAGCCGATCCCGGTTTAGAAAAGAATGGTAATAGGGGTGATCGCTCATCGTGCCTTGTCCTCCTAGAATTGCCGTCACGCCTGACACTTGACGACACGACAGCATCTAGACTTGCCTGAACTGCAGCCTTTTTCCAACGATGCTATCGGTCCTCACCCCTGTAGTTTGCGCTAAGTGTTGTTGCCGTTCGATAAGGGGAATACGTAGGAGAAACTACCTAG
>JAQGKH010000107.1 GCA_028290225.1 Devosia sp.
CGCGGCGCCAGTCTTGATCTGGTGCATGAGGTCGAGCGGGCAGGGCCCTTTGGTGCGGGCAACCCGTCGCCTGTGTTTGCCTTTCCAAGCCACCGCGCCAAGTTCGCCCAGATTGTCGGCAAGGGCGGCCATGTCAGCTTCAGCCTCAGCTCCGGCGATGGGGCGCGCCTCAAGGCCATCGCCTTCCGCGCCGCTGGCACTGCAGTTGGTGATGCCTTGCTGGGCACCAACGAGCGGCCGCTGCATTTCGCTGGCGGCCTGTCGATTGATCATTATCAGGGCCGCGAACAGGTGCAATTCCGGCTGACAGATCTCGCGATTCCCGCTGCCTGAGCAAGAAAGCCAAGCATTCCGGCGCTTGCATCTCCAGGTGTCAGGCGTAGACTGCCGCTCGCGCTGAAAACAGCGCTGCCGGGGGCGGGGGTCGCTGGCGGGTTTTTCCATGAGGGCAGTCGCTCTGTGGCCGTCCTTTGTAGCTGGGCATGCAGCCTATGACTAAGACAGCGCTAGGCAATTCCGACTCGGGCAGCACACCTTGGACGGCCCTGGTTTCCTGGATGGTCGAAAGAATTGGCGAAAAAGCCATCGGCAGTCCCCAGCATGGGGGGCTGACGGTGATCTTCCCCAATGGCCGCACGCGCACGATCGGCACCCCGAGTACCGGCTTGCACGCGGTGCTGCGCCTCAACAATTTCCGCGTTCTCCGGGAAACCATGCAGCGTGGCACGGTCGGTTTTGCCGCTGCCTACATGAACGGCGACATCGAGGTCGATGATCTGACCGCCGTCTTCCGCTTCTTCCTGCAGAACCGCGACATGTTCGAAAACGCCAATCCCGGCATCTTCCGCAAGGCCGCCGGCGATCTGCATTATCATCTCTCGCGCCGCAACACCCTGGATGGTGCCAGGGAAAACATCGCCGAACACTACGATCTGGGCAACGACTTCTATGGTCAATGGCTCGATCCTTCCATGACCTATTCTTCGGCCGTGTTCACCTCCGGCGATCAAAGCCTTGAGGAAGCCCAGCTGGCCAAGTATCGCCGCGTTGCCGATATGGCCGGCATCACGCCCGGCGCCACCGTACTGGAAATCGGCTGTGGCTGGGGCGGCTTTGCCGAAACGGTGGCGCGCGACTACGGCGCGCAGTTGCGCGGCATCACCCTTTCGGCCGAACAGCTCAAATTTGGCCAGGAGCGCCTGCGCCGCCAGGGGCTGGACACCCGTGTCAGCCTGCATTTCGAAGATTACCGCCACACCACCGGCGCGTTCGACCATATCTGCTCCATTGAAATGATCGAGGCAGTGGGCGAGGACAACTGGCCCAGCTATTTCCAGACGGTGCATGATCGCCTCAAGCCTGGCGGCACCGCCGCCATTCAGGCCATCACCATCGATGAGGCCGATTTCGACGGCTATCGCAGCGGCCCCGATTTCATCCAGCGCTATATCTTCCCCGGCGGCATGCTGCTGACCAAGACCGTGATGCGTGAGTTCGGCGAGCGCTATGGCCTCGTGCTCGAAAACGTCGACAATTTTCGCCTGTCCTATGCCCATACGCTCCGGCTCTGGCGCGAACGCTTTCTGGAGCGCTGGCCCATGATTGCGCCGCTCGGCTATGACGAGCACTTCCGGCGCAAATGGGTCTATTATCTCAGCTATTGCGAGGCAGGCTTCACCGAAGGCTGCATCGATGTCGGCATCTACCAGTACCGCCGGCCGGCCTAGGCCTTTGCTTTGGGCAACCGCCGCATCACCCGGAAAAACAGCGGATAAGGCACCATCCGCAGGAGCTTCATTGGCCACACCAGCCGCCGCGGAAACGCAATTTCGAATCGGTCCGAGCGCAGCAGGCCATCGACGATCCGCCGCGCCCCCGCCTCGGTTTCCATCAGGAAGGGCATGGGAAAATCATTGCGTGCCGTCAGCTCCGACTTGACGAAGCCCGGGGCAATCATCCGCACCCGGATGCCGCTATCGGCCAGCTCCGTGCGCATGGTTTGCAGCAGGCTGATCATCGCCGCCTTGCTGGAGGAATACGCCGCCGAGCGCGGCAGTCCGAAATAGCCGGCGACCGAAGCAATACCGACGATCTGCCCGCCGCCCTGCCGGCGCATCTGCGCATGCAGCGGATCGAGAAACCGCACCAACCCCATGAAATTGGCGTCCAGCACCGCGCTGAACGGCCCGATGGCATAATCGCTGACCTTGCGCTCCTGCCAGGCCGCCGCCCCGAAGATGAACAGGTCTATGCGCCCCAACCGCGCGATCATCTCGGCCACGGCCAGTTCTACTGCGCCGGTATCGGTCACATCCAGCGGAAAGGCGTGAATGCGTTCGCCATCCGCCAGCGCCTGCAACGGCTCCAGCCGCCGCCCCGAAATGGCGACCGTCCACCCCTCGGCCGCCAGCACCCGGGCCACCGCCGCCCCGATCCCCGTTCCCCCACCGATAATCCAGGCCACCTTGTCGCTCATGCCACCTGATCCCTCGCCCGTCCCCCAATGCCGCCGCAACTCCTCCCCCCCTTGTGGGGGGAGAGGAGAGGGTCCCGCCAGCGGTCCCAATCACCTCAGCAAGCCCCGCCAACAATCGCGCCGATCATCTCTCAACACGAGAGCAGCGGCGACAAGTTCCTGCCTACCCCACCGCACGCGCTCATGCATCAACAATGCCTCCCCGCCCCCTTGAGGGGAGGGGCCGGGGGAGGGAGTCCGCCGGCGGTCCCAATTACCTCAGCAAGCCCGCCAACAATCGCGCCGATCATCGCTCAACACGAGAGCTGCGGGGACAAGTTCCTGCCTACCCCACCGCACGCGCTCATGCATCAACACTGCCTCCCCGCCCCTTGAGGGGAGGGGCCGGGGAGGGGGTCGGTGTGTGCCCACATCTCGACCCTCACCGGAGAATCACCGGCAATCATCGCTCAACCCGGCACACCGGGCATAACTTCGCCGCCCAATCGCCCGATGAACAAACCGTCAGACTGCGTTCATCATCATGGCACAAACTGGTCAGGAGCGATTCTGCACGCACAGATCCGATCCGTTAGTCGCCGGACCCGATCGGGGCAATCAACAATGTAAAAGGAAAAGAACCTGGTACGCCCAAGGGGAATCGAACCCCTGTTCCCGCCGTGAGAGGGCGGTGTCCTGACCGCTAGACGATGGGCGCGGAGGAGGATCT
>JAQGKH010000127.1 GCA_028290225.1 Devosia sp.
CACGACAGCATCTAGACTTGCCTGAACTGCAGCCTTTTTCCAACGATGCTATCGGTCCTCACCCCTGTAGTTTGCGCTAAGTGTTGTTGCCGTTCGATAAGGGGAATACGTAGGAGAAACTACCTAGGCCATTTAGGTTTATCGGCCTAAGTTTCTAGTGTCAACTGATTATATTCCTAGCTTGTTGCCACTATGTTGCGGGACCGCGCAGGGCATCACGGATCTCGGTAAGCAACACCTCCTGCCGGCTCGGCGCGGCCGGGGCGGGATCAGCAGCAGCCTGGCGTTTCAAGCTGTTGATGGCCTTGACCACGCCAAACAACACCAGAGCAATGATCAGGAACTTGACCACCGCGTTGATGAAAAGCCCCACATTGAGGGTCGCCACGCCAGCGGCACGAGCGGCATCGAGCGAGGGCACCGGAACGCCACCGGGGTTGGACAGCACCACGAACAGGTTGGAAAAGTCGATGCCGCCGATCAGCAGTCCGATCAGGGGCATGAAGATGTCGTCGACGATCGATGAAACGATGGCCCCAAACGCGGCGCCGATGATGACCCCCACTGCCAGATCGATCATGTTACCGCGCACGGCGAAGTCGCGGAATTCCTTAAGCATGGTGGTGTCCTCCTGGTGTGGGTGCTCCAGAGTTGCCCAGGGGAACGGGCAAAGCAATGGGACGAGAGTTGAGCTTGCTGCCCCGGCCCAGTGGGTCGATACTCGCTCAGTCAACAGGACAGCCCTTGCATGCAATCGAGCTTATCACCCGCCGAAGCAAGCCTCAGCCAGGCGCTAGACTTCGTGCCGCAGGGCATTGCGGTGTTCAACAGTGCCCTTCGGCTGGTGTTTGCCAACAAGCGCTACGGCACGCTGCTGATGCTGCCCGAGGCATTGATGCGAGCCGACATGCCGTTGTTCGACCTGGCGATCTGGCAGGGTGATCGGGGGGACTTCGGCCCGGGCGATGCGGCGCGCTTGGCGATCGAGCGAATCAATACATTGACCGCGGCGCCCACCACCGTCAGCCAGCGCACCGGCATTGGCGGGCAGATGCTGGAATTCCAGAGCAGCCGGCTGCCCGATGGCGGGCTGGTGATCAGTGTTGCCGATGTAACCGCGCGGGTGGATGCCGAGCGGGCGCTGGAGCGCATGAACCAGTCGCTCGAAGCGCGGGTGGAGGAGCGCACGGCGGCGCTGACCCGGGTCAATGCCGAGCTCGAAATCGCGCGCGCCAAGGCCGACGCGGCCAACCACGACAAGACGCGGTTCCTGGCCGCGGCCAGCCACGACCTGCTGCAGCCCCTCAATGCGGCGCGCCTATACACCGCCACGCTGATCGAGCGCGCCAAGCTGACGGGATTGGCGGATCTCGCCAATGCCATCGAGGCGTCGCTGACGGCGGTGGAGGACATCATGGGGGCCCTGCTCGATATTTCGCGCATCGACAGCGGGGTGCTGCGGCCGGCGCCGGTGGCGGTGAACGCCAACGACCTGCTCAAGCGCCTCGAGGTGGAATTCGGGCCGATGGCGCGGGAGCGATCGATCAAGCTGCGCATTGTTGCCACCAAGGGCACGGTGCTGGTGGACCGCACGCTGGTGGGCCGCATCGTGCAGAACCTCGTGTCCAACGCCATCAAATACACCCCGCCCGGCGGCAAGGTGCTGGTGGGAATGCGGCGGCGCGGGCAGCGCTTGCGGCTCGATGTGGTGGATACCGGTATCGGCTTTGCCCGGGACCAGCACAAGCTGGTGTTTGCCGAGTTCTCGCGGCTGGAGCGCGGCGCGCGCATGGCGCAAGGGCTGGGACTGGGGCTGTCGATCGTGCAGCGGCTGGTGGGGGCCATGGGGTTGACGCTGGAGCTGGACAGCCGCGAGGGGCGCGGCTCGCGCTTTTCGCTGTTCCTGCCGACAACGCGGGCAGTGCGACCGGCGCAAGGCCGGGAAGTGGCGCCCAGCGAGCCGGCCTTCGGCGTGCTCGATCTCAAGGTGCTCTGCGTGGACAATGAGCGCTCGATCCTCGAGGCCATGCAGGGCTTGCTGACGCATTGGGGATGCGACGTGCGCTCGGCGCTGTCGCTCAAGCAGATCGATCGGGAGCGATTGCTGGAGGGGTGGTACCCCGACCTGGTGCTGATGGATTACCATCTGGACCAGACTTCGGGGCTCGATGCGATCGAATGGCTGCGGCACAATCTGGGTGGGCACCTGCCGGCGGCGCTGGTGACCGCCGATCGCAGCCCCCAGGTGCGGACGCTGGCCGAGGAGCGCGGCGTTGCGGTGGTGACCAAGCCGGTCAAGCCGGCGGCATTGCGCGCCGCCATCACGGGCCTGGCCAGCCAGAGCGGGCGTCCGGTCAAGCGCGCCGGCTGAGCGATCAGGCTTTTTCGGCGCCCACCGAGAACAAGGCTTCGAACTGCCCGTCCTCGATGCGAGCGGCGGCGATCACCGCCTGGGTGCGGCTATCCACATCGAGCTTTTGCAGGATGGCCGAGACATGGGCCTTGACCGTGGCTTCCGAGATGGTGAGCTCATAGGCGATCTGCTTGTTCATCAGGCCGTCGCTGAGCATCATCAGCACCCGCACCTGCTGGGGCGTGAGGGTGGCGAGCCGGCGCATCAGGGCAGAGTTGGCGTCTTCAACGCCCAGGCTAACGCCTTCGGGCACGAAAACCTCGCCTGACAGCACCGTTTCGATGGCGCGCCGAATTTCGGTAGGGCCGACAGACTTATGCAGATAGCCGGCAGCGCCAAGCTCGAAGGCGCGCCGGACCACAACGGCGTCTTCCACCGCCGAGATGATCATCACGGGAATT
>JAQGKH010000133.1 GCA_028290225.1 Devosia sp.
ATCGCCCCCGTCCACCAGCTCAAAGGCGTCTTAAAGCTCGTCCGACGACTGCGCGGCATTGTTGGAATGATACCAGGTCCAGCCTTCGTTGATCGCGACGATCAGCACCACCCCAACGGCAGCACCCAGGATATAGGGGGCAAACCGGCGCCAGAAGGCACGCATGCGATCGGAGCGCAGTTCCTCGTCGACTTCGCGAAAGATGTTGTCCTGGGACATAGGCGGCTAAGGGTCCTTGTGGCTGCGCGCACAATTAGCATGCGCGCCCGGGAATGCAATGCGCCGCCGGCCCTGCGAGCAGGGCTGTCGAGGCGCCCGGCCCGTTATTCCCACTCGATGGTGCCCGGTGGTTTGCTGGTTACGTCGTAAACGACGCGATTGATGCCGCGGACTTCGTTGATGATGCGGGTAGCCGTCTTGCCGAGGAAGTTCATGTCGAACTGGTAGAAATCGGCAGTCATGCCATCCACCGAGGTCACGGCACGCAGCGCGCAAACGAACTCGTAGGTGCGGCCATCGCCCATCACCCCGACAGTCTGCACCGGCAGCAGCACGGCAAAGGCCTGCCAGATCTTGTCGTATTGGCCGGACTTGCGGATCTCGTCGAGATAGATGGCATCGGCCCGGCGCAGGATGTCGAGCTTTTCGGGCGTGATGCCGCCCGGGCAGCGGATGGCAAGGCCCGGCCCCGGGAAGGGATGGCGGCCGATGAAGCTTTCAGGCAGCCCCAGTTCGCGCCCGAGAACGCGCACCTCGTCCTTGAACAATTCGCGCAGCGGCTCGACCAGTTGCATATTCATGCGCTCGGGCAGGCCGCCGACATTGTGGTGGGACTTGATGGTGACCGAAGGGCCGCCGGTGAAGGAAACGCTCTCGATGACGTCGGGGTAGAGCGTGCCTTGCGCGAGGAAATTGGCGCCGCCCAGCTTTTCAGCCTCGGCTTCGAAGGTTTCGATGAACAGGCGACCGATGATCTTGCGCTTGGTTTCGGGATCCACCTGGCCGGTCAGTTCGCGCAGGAACAGCTCGGAAGCGTCCACATGCACGAGGGGAATATTGTAGTGGTCGCGGAAGAGGCTGACCACCTGTTCGCTCTCGTTGAGGCGCATCAGTCCGTGATCGACATAGATGCAGGTCAGCTGATCGCCGATGGCTTCGTGGATCAGCACGGCGGCAACCGAGGAATCCACGCCGCCCGACAGCCCGCAGATGACGCGGCCGCTGCCGACCTGGGCGCGGATGCGCTCGATCATCTTGTCGCGATAGGCGGACATGGTCCAGTTGGAAGCGACGCCGCAAACCTCGTGGACGAAATTGGCGTAAAGCCTGGCGCCGTCGGGGGTGTGCACCACTTCGGGGTGGAACTGGGTGGCCCAGATGCGCCGCTCTTCATTGGCGATCATGGCGAAGGGAGCGCCGGGCGAGGTCGCCACCACTTCAAAGCCGGGCGGAATGTCGACGACGCGGTCGCCGTGGCTCATCCAGACCTGATGCTCGGTACCGAGTTCCCAGATGCCCTGGGTCAGGGCGGAGTGCTTTTGCACGGTGAGTTCGGCGCGGCCGTATTCACGGTGATGCCCGGCTTCGACCTTGCCGCCCAAGGCCATGCACAGGGCTTGCTGGCCATAACAGATGCCCAGGATCGGCACGCCGGCTTCGAGCAGGGCGGGATCGATGGTGGGGGCGTTTTCATCCAGCGTCGAGGCCGGGCTGCCCGACAAGACGATGCCGCGCGGATTGAGGTCACCAAGAGCCTGCGCCGCGTGCTGGAAGGGATGGATTTCGCAATAAACCCCGGTTTCGCGGATGCGGCGCGCAATCAACTGCGTGACTTGCGAACCAAAGTCCACAATCAGGATTGCGTCGGTCTCGGGATCTTTCTGGGGGTGCTGCATGGCGAGCATTTACCGGCCCGCAAGGCGGAGTGCAAGCCTTGCCGGCGCATGCCTGCCTAGTTCAAAAGCGCAATGGAAAGGTTGAGCGCACCGGCGAAACTCACCCACAGGATATAGGGGAGAAACAGCCAGGCGGCAGGCTTGTCGAGGCGGCGGGCAAAAACGATGAACCCGGCAATGGCCAGCCACATCAGCACGATCACGACAAAACCGGGCCAAAGCAGTTGCGCCCCGAAAAACACCGGCGACCAGGCAAAGTTCAGCAGCATCTGGACGAACCACAGCCTGGTGGCGGTGCTGCGCGAATCGATCATGTAGACGCGCCAGCCAGCAATGGCGATCAGGACGTAAAGCGCCGACCAGGCCACCGGAAAGACCCAGCTGGGTGGGTTGAAGAACGGTTTTTCGAGGCTGTCATACCAAGGGCCGCCACTGCCGGTCGACACCCCGATCCAAAAGCCGATGCCAAGCACCGCCACGATAAAGATGGCGAGAATGATCCAGGGGCGCGGGGTGCGGTAATCGGCAAGCGAAGCGGTGGACATCGGGCTCATGCGGTTGGGAGCGGGGTTGAGGCAGAACGCCCTATCGGGCGCGAGGTTCAACGCCGCAGGACGTGGCAGTAAAAGCCGTCGGTGCCGGTCAGGCGCGGAGTGAGCGCGATGCCGCCGCCAGCTGTCAGGACGCCAGGCGGAAGCGGGGTGCCGAAGGCCGCAGACCAAAGCTCGGCCGGCGGCAACGATGCGAGTTGGGGATGCTCCGCCTGGAGGGCGACGATCTGGTCGTCGTTCTCCTCGGGCAGGATCGAGCAGGTGATGTAAACCAAACGGCCGCCGGGCTTGAGATAGGCAAGCCCCTGGCGCAGCAGCGCCGCCTGTTCGGCCATGCGGGTGGCCAGCAGTTCGGGGCTGAGCTTCCACTTGGTGTCCGGGCGGCGGCGCCAGGTACCGGTGCCGGTGCAAGGGGCATCGATGACGACGCGGTCCATCTTGCCGATCAGGTCATCGAGAGCGTGTTCGAGCGGAGGGCGGACCTGGACATTGCGCGCGCCATTGCGCTTGAGCCGGTCATAGATCGGGGCCAAACGGTTGCGGTCGGTGTCGAAGGCGAAGATCTGGCCCTTGTTGGCCATGGCGGCAGCAAGGGCGAGGGTCTTGCCCCCTGCCCCGGCGCAAAGATCGAGCACCTGCTCGCCGGGCTGCGCCTGGGCCAGGGCGGCAACGATCTGGCTGCCCTGGTCCTGCACCTCGAACCAGCCCTTGAGGTAGCCTTCGTCGGTGGTGACATTGGGAGTGCGGGCGTCGCGGGGACCTGCCGGCATGGTGACGCCATGGGGCGCGATGGCGGTGGGCTGCGGATTGAACCGAGCCAGGGATTTGAGCACCCGGTCGCGATTGGCCTTGAGCGTATTGGTACGCAGATCCAGCGAGGGGCGCCCCGCCATGCCCGCGCCTTCGGCAACCCAATCGGCGCCAAAGCCACGCTCAAGAGAGGGGGCGAGCCATTCCGGAACGTCGGCACGGACGGCCTCGGAAGCGCCCTCGAGGCTGGCAGCGGCGCGGGCGATCTCGTCTTCGCTCATCGGGTGGGGCGCGTGGCTGTCATCGGCAAAGGCGGCATTGAGCGCGGCGGGGTCTTCGCGCCAATCGCGCAAAGCGACGGCGAGCACCAGGGCGCGGGGCGCGTCGCTGCCCATCAGGAAGGCGTGGGACGCGCGGTGGCGCAGTGCATCATAAACCAGGTTACCGATGGCCGCCCGATCGCCCGCACCTGCGAAACGATTGGCGAGGCCCCAGGCCTTGAGCGCCTCGGATACGGGACGCTTGCGAGTCTCGACCTCGGTTAAAACGGCAATAGCAGCGGCAAGGCGACCGGGCAGGCGCATGGGCAACTCAGGCTAGGAGGATACGAAGCAGCAGCACTAGCCAGAACAGGGCGAGCACCGCAAGGCCTGCGCTATAGGCTGCAAAGCGGCGCTGCACATTGTTGGCGCCGATATGGATGGCGGCGTGGACATAGCGCAAGGCGACAAACAGCCAGGCCAGCCCCACTTCGAGCAGGCTCGGCGCACCCAGCCAGAGTGCCAGCAGCGCCCCGACATAGAACAGCACCGGGAGCTGGAACTGATTGTCAAAATTGTTGGAAAGCAGCCGCGCCTTCAGCGGATAGGCAGTACGCTCAACGGCAATATCATCGACCTTGATCTCGCCCGACAGCACGCGCGGCACCCGCTCGCGCCCCATCAGAGCGAGCACCAGCAGTGTGAGCAGCACCTGAGCCGAGATGGCAAGCACCAGGAGCTTGGCGGTCAGCGGCATGAGGCAAGCTCCGGGAAAGATTCGGGATGTGAGGCTAAAGGGTTGAAGGGGAATCGGTTCCGCCGACGCGCCGGTTGTCATCCCGGCCTTGAGCGGGAATCCGTCCTGAGGTGCTGCTGGGAACGCTGGTGGTCATGCCGGGCGCCACACAGCTTGCTGGCGCCCGCATCTCGAGAGGGACCCCGGCCTCAAGGCCGGGGTGATATCGGAGTGGGGAGACACCGGGAACGTGTCCCCGGCGTGTGGCAGGCCGCCGCTTCAGCGGGCGCTGCGGTAGTTCGGGGCTTCGCGGGTGATGGTCACGTCATGCACATGCGATTCGCTCAGGGCAGCGCCTGAAATCTTGACGAACACCGAATTGTTGCGGAAGTCCTCGAGATTGTGGGCGCCGGTATAGCCCATGGCGGCGCGGAGGCCGCCCGCGAGCTGGTGCAGCACGGCGCCGGCCGAACCCTTGTAGGGCACCTGCCCCTCGATGCCTTCGGGCACGAGCTTCATCTGGTCGCGCACATCCTGCTGAAAGTAGCGGTCCGCCGAACCCGAGCCCATGGCGCCCACCGAGCCCATGCCGCGATAGGATTTATAGGAGCGCCCCTGATAGAGATAAACCTCGCCGGGACTTTCATCGGTGCCGGCCAGCAGCGAGCCGACCATGACGCAGGATGCGCCCCCGGCCAAGGCTTTAGCCATATCGCCTGAGAATTTGATTCCGCCATCGGCGATCACGGGAATGCCATGCCTGGCGCCTTCCTCGGCGCAGGCCATCACAGCGGCGAGCTGGGGCACGCCGACGCCGGCAACGATGCGGGTGGTGCAGATCGATCCGGGGCCGATGCCGACCTTGACCGCATCGGCGCCCGCATCGATCAGTGCGCGGGTGGCTTCGGCGGTGGCGACGTTGCCCGCCATGATGCGGGTGGAATTGCTTTCGCGCTTGACCCGCTCCACGGCCTCGGAAACCCGCACGGAGTGGCCATGGGCCGTGTCGATGACCAGGAGATCGACGCCCGCCTCGATCAGCTGCATGGAGCGCTCGAAGCCCCCATCGCCCACCGTTGAAGCGGCGGCGACGCGCAGGCGCCCCTGGGCGTCCTTGACGGCATTGGGGTTGAGTTGGGCTTTTTCGATGTCCTTGACGGTGATGAGGCCGATGCAGCGCCTGTCCCCGTCCACGACCAGCAGCTTTTCGATGCGGTGCTTGTGGAGCAGCACCTTGGCTTCGTCCTTGGAAACGCCGTCGCGCACGGTGATGAGGTTTTCGTGGGTCATCAGCTCGGCAATGCGCTGGGCCGGGTTGGAGGCAAAGCGCACGTCGCGATTGGTGAGGATGCCGACGAGCTTGCCGGTCATGCGGCCGCCGGCGCCGCCATTTTCCACCACCGGAATGCCCGAGATGCGGTTGGATTGCATCAGGGACAGCGCATCGGCAAGCGTCGCATCGGGGCCGATGGTGATGGGATTGACCACCATGCCCGATTCAAAGCTTTTCACCTGACGGACCTGTTCGGCCTGTTCGGCAGGAGTGAGATTCTTGTGGATGACCCCCATGCCGCCGGCCTGGGCCATGGCGATGGCCATGGCGCTTTCCGTCACCGTATCCATGGCGGAGGACAGGATGGGCAGGTTGAGCGCGATGTCCTTGGTGACATAGGTGGCGATGTCGGTTTCGCCGGGCAGCACATCCGAGCGCGCGGGCTGCAAGAGCACGTCGTCAAAGGTGAGAGCGGCATCGCCCGTGATGGTGGAGATGATCTTTGCCAAGGCCAATAACTTTCCGGTGGTCTGATGCGGATCAGAGCTTTGGGGAGTGAACCGGGCAGCACTGCCGGGTTCAGGTTGGCGAGGGTCTGTAGCACCGGCCTGCGAGCCTGCATAGGGGTGGGGGTGCGGCGCAGGGGTTCTTCAACTGCATGGCAGTGCGCCACGTAATGCGCCTTGCTGAATTTGCAACGGCGAAACCTGCGCGAGCGCGGCTTTTGTGCTTTCCACTGCCCTCCGAGGCGCCCATAGTGAAATCAGGCTCGCTCGAGCCGTTTGCTTCGTTTTCTTCCGGTTTTCTCTTGATCCGCGTCACACCCCTCATCCTGGCGGTCGCCCTGTTCATGGAACAGATGGACTCCACGGTGATTGCCACCTCGCTGCCCGCGATCGCCACCGATATCGGCACCCAGCCCGTAGCGCTCAAACTCGCGCTGACCAGCTATTTCGTGGCACTCGCGATTTTCATTCCGATCAGCGGCTGGATGGCCGACCGGTTCGGCGCCAAGAACATTTTCCGCATCGCCATCTTCGTGTTCATGCTGGGCTCGCTCGCCTGCTCGTTTTCGTTTTCGCTGGAAACCTTTGTGATGTCCCGGTTTTTCCAGGGCATCGGTTCCTCGATGATGACGCCGGTGGGCCGGCTGCTGCTGGTGCGCTCGACGCCGCGCAACGAACTGGTTGCGGCCATGGCGTGGCTGACCGTGCCCGGACTGATCGGACCGTTGACGGGGCCGCTGATCGGGGGCTTTCTCACCACGTATCTCAGCTGGCACTGGATTTTCTGGATCAACATTCCCATCGGCATTGCCGGCATCCTGCTGGCGAGCCGCTTCCTGCATGTCAAGGACGAGCGCAATGCGCGGCCCATCGACGCGGTGGGCTTCATCCTCGCCAGCGTCGCCTTTTCGGGGACGGTATTTGGCCTTTCAGTGATCAGCCTGCCGGCGCTGCCGCTGGTTTATGGCTACCTGACCATCGCGGTCGGTATGGTCGCGGTGATCTTTTACCTGCTGCACGCGAAGCGCACCCGCTATCCCCTGCTCGATCCACGCATGTTTCGGGGACGATTGTTCCGCGTTTCCATTATTGGAGGGTCGATCCACCGGATCGGCATCGGAGCGGTGCCGTTTCTGCTGCCGCTGATGCTGCAACTGGGGTTCGGGCTCAATCCCTTTCAATCGGGCGCCATCACCTTTGTGTCGGCCATCGGCGCGATCCTGAGCAAGTTCCTGGCCGAGCGCGCCTTTGCCTGGCTGGGATTTCCACATGTGCTGGCGTTTGCCGGCGTGGTTGGAGGCTTGCTGATCGCGCTGCAAGGCACCTTTACGCCCACCACCTCGGTGCCGCTGATCATGGCCGTACTGCTGCTGGGCGGGTTACTCCGCTCGATCTTCTTTACGGGCTCGAACGCCTTGGGCTATGCCGATATCAGCGACGAGGAGGCCAGCCAGGCCACGGCGATCGTGGCGGTCGCCCAGCAGCTCAGCATTGCCTTTGGCGTAGCCGTCGCCGGGGGAGTGCTGGAGATCAGCACGCGGCTCCATGGCGGCCCGTTGGCGCTGGCCGATTTCCACACCGCGTTCTTCGTCGTTGGCGGCGTCAGCGCCTTGGCGGGCCTGGTTTCTCTAAGGCTGCCGGCCGACGCCGGCAGCAATGTTTCGGGCTACAAGGCCATCCCTGCCACAAAGGAGTGACCGGCAGGGCCGCGGCCCTTCCGCTCGAACAGCACATTGTCCCGCATCACACCACTGATCCTCGCCACCGCCTTGTTCATGGAAAACATGGACGCCACGGTGATTTCCACTTCCCTGGCAGCCATTGCGGCCGATATCGGCACCGATCCCATTTCGCTCAAGCTGGCACTCACCGCCTATCTCGTGGCGCTGGCAATCTTTATTCCCATCAGCTCATGGATGGCGGACCGGTTCGGTGCGCGCACCGTGTTCCGGAGCGCCATGGCGGTGTTTGTGCTGGGCTCGCTGGCCTGCGCCTTTGCCAATTCACTGGAAACCTTTGTGGGCGCGCGGTTCCTGCAGGGCATGGGCGGGGCAATGATGACGCCGGTGGCGCGGCTGGTCCTGGTGCGCTCCACGGCGCGACAGGACCTGGTGGCCGCCATGGCGTGGCTGACGATTCCGGGCCTGATCGGCCCCATTGTCGGACCGCCCTTTGGCGGCTTTCTGACCACTTATCTGTCCTGGCACTGGATCTTCCTGATCAATGTGCCGATCGGTATCCTGGGCATTGCGCTGGTCAGCAAGTTCCTGCCGGAGATGGAAAAGATCGAGCCCGGCCCGATCGACTTCAAGGGGTTCCTTTTGGCCGGAACCTCGTTTGCCCTGTTCGCCTTTGGCACCTCGGTAATCAGCCTGCCGGCCCTGCCGCCAATTTTCGGCATCATCGCAACCCTGATCGGCATCACCGCCGGCGTGCTGTACACCCGCCACGCCCTGGCCAGTTCCAATCCGTTGTTCGATCTGCGGCTGCTGCGGTTTCCGTTTTTCCGCAGCGCGGTGGTGGCAGGCTCGTTTTTCCGGTTCGGTCAGGGAGCCGTGCCGTTTCTGTTTCCCTTGATGCTGCAGCTGATCTTTGGACTGTCACCCTTCCAGTCCGGCATGGTGACGTTTGCGAGCGCCGTGGGCGCCATCATCGCCAAGTTCGCCGCCAACCGCTTGTTCGGGCTGATGGGCTTTCGCAACGCGCTGGTGGTTTCCACCGCCGTTTCGGCGCTGGGGCTGGTCGCCATGGGGCTTTATACCCCCGACACCCCCCTCGTCCTGATCATTGCCATCTTGATGGTGGTGGGCTTCTGGCAATCGATCTTCTGGACCGGCAGCAATGCCTTTGTGTTTGCCGATATCGAGGATCGGGATGCCGGACAGGCCAATGTGATCAGCCAGGTGAATACGCAACTCACCATCGCCTTGGGCGTAGCGCTGGGCGGCGGCGTTCTGGAAGCCAGCAATGCGTTGCGCGGCGGCGAGTTGATCCTCGCCGATTTCCACCTGGCGTTCTTTGTGGTGGCCGGGATGTGCGCGATTTCGACCTTGCTGTTCATGCGCTTGCCAGCCGATGCCGGCCATCAGCTGACCCGTCGCGAAGCGCATGCGGGGCATTAGGCGCTCCGGAACCGCCGGGCGCGACGACCCGTTGGATGCAGGAATATCCCTCGCACCGGAGATGCCCCTGTGTTTCATTCCCTGCTTATCGGGCTTGCCGGCGGCATGCGGGCGCTGAGCCCGCTGGCGGCCGTCGCCCTGGCCGCGCATCGGGGCAGCCTGCCCCAGAACAACGGCGCCCCGGCGCTGCTCGGCAACCCCCTGGTGGTCGCGGGCACGGTGGCGCTAGCCGCGGGGGAGTTGCTGGGCGACAAGCTGCCCTCGTCACCCGACCGGATCATTGTGCCCGGCCTTGCGGCGCGCGTGGTCACCGGCGCCATTGCCGGGGCCGCGCTTGCTCCGCGTGAGCAACAATATGCCGGCGCCGCGCTGGGCGCCGCTGGCGCGCTGGCCGCCGCCTTCCTGAGCTTTGATGCACGAATGGCCGCCATGCGCCGTCATGGGCAGACATCCACCGGGCTGGTTGAAGACGCGGTTATGCTCGCTGCCACGGCCTGGATCGTTGCCGATGCCGCCCGCCGGTCCCGCTCCCAGCTGCCGGCTAGCGCTCCTCGTCTGCTGCCGGCGCCGGCTCGGGCTCACGGCCCCTGAAGCCTTTTGCCACCAGATAAGCTTCAGCGGACCCGGAACGGCTGGAGGGCGGCTTGGCGTGGAAGGTGGACTTGAAGTGGCGCTTGAGCATGTGGAGCAATTCGTGCTCGGTGCCGCCCTGGAACACCTTGGCGACGAAGGTGCCGCCCGGCGCCAGCACGTCCAGCGCAAAATCGGCAGCAATCTCGATCAGGTGCACGATGCGAATGTGGTCGGTTGGCCGATGCCCGGTGGTTGGCCAGGCCATGTCGGACATCACCAGATCCGCCTTTTTGCCACCCATCGCCTCGATCAGCATGGCCGGGGCGTCCTCGTCGGTGAAATCCTTTTTGAGCAGGATCACGCCGGGGATGGGGTCCATTTCAAGATAATCGATGCCCACGATCAGCGGATTGGCCGGCGTCGAGCCCGTAGCCTTGGCGGCGACCTGCGACCAGCCGCCGGGCGCCGCGCCCAGATCCACCACCCGCATTCCCTTGCGGAAAAGGTGATGCTTTTCATCCATTTCGCGAATCTTGAAGGCGGCGCGGGAGCGATAGCCCTCCGCCCGGGCACGCGCGACATAGGGGTCGTTGAGCTGCCGCTCCAGCCATGCGGTGGAGGATACTTTACGGCCCTTGGCCGACTTGACCCGGATCTTGAGGTCTTTTTCGGATTTACGGCCGCCAGTGCCGAGTGCCTTGTCAACCATTGCTGTTTCTCCGGGCGGGATAGCGGGACGCGCGGGTGCGGGCCTTGTCGGCGTCCATCAGCGAAATCAGGATGCCTTCGCGCAGGCCACGATCGGCCACGCGCACGCGCTCGGCCGGCCATTCGCGCCGGATCGCCTCGAAAATCGCGCAGCCAGGCAGCACCAGATCGGCGCGGTCCCGCCCGATACAGGCATGGGCCACCCGCCGCTCAAAGGGCATGTTCAGCAGCACTTTCATGGTGTCATCCACTTCGGCGCGGTTCATCCAAAGGCCATCAACCTTCTGGCGCTCATAACGTTCGAGCCCCAGATGCAGCCCAGCCAGCGTTGTCACCGTGCCGGAGGTGCCGATCAGGTGCACGGGATGGGTCGAGATCATCTGGCGCAGCTTTTCGCGGCCGCGGAACTGGCGCAACTGCTCGGCCACATAGGCGACCATAGCCTCAAAGATGGCATGGGTCACATCGACGCCCCCGAAGCGCTCGGCGATGGATACGACCCCTACCGGCAAGGACTGCCAGGAGCGGATGGAAGCGGCCATGCGCCCGGTCGCCTTGGGCCGGCCGCCCCGGAAATCGAGCCAGGCGAGTTCGGACGAGCCCCCGCCAATATCAAACATCAGGGCGCCCTGGGCGCTGCCCTCGATCAGGTCAGCACAACCGGTCACCGCCAGTTCGGCCTCGGTGCGGCGATCGACGATCTCGAGTTCCAGCCCCAACTCGTCCTTGACGCGCTGGAGAAAGGCGGGACCATTTTCTGCCGCCCGGCACGCTTCGGTAGCGATCAGGCGCATGCGAGCGGGTTGATGTTCGCGCAGCTTGTTGCGGCAATGGCGCAGCGCTTCGATCGTGCGCTCCATGGCAGCGTCGCCCAGCCGCCCGGTCACCGAAACGCCTTCGCCGAGCCGAACGATGCGGGTAAAGCCATCCAGCACGCGGAAGCCCCCATCATGGGGTCGCGCGATCAGCAGGCGGCAGTTATTGGTACCCAGATCAAGGGCGGCGTAGAGGGTGCCCCGCTGCTTGCGGGTGGAAAGGGGCGCGGCTGATGTCCGCTGTTCCGAGGGATGCGAAGGCGCGCTGGCCCCTTCCCCCCTGCCCGGCTGCCCTTGAGCTGGCCGGGAACGGAACGGCGCGTCGTCGGCAAGCGACGGCGCTGCAGCGGACCGATCGGAATCGGTCACTGTGTACTCCTGCGTGCACGGTCGCCGGTTCGGCTTATCCGAACGCGCCCGACGCACTGTTTATTACGTGTCAACCAACAAGGTAGTGCAAGGGGGAGCCAAGCGCAATGGCAAGCATGATGGCGGCGCGTTCCCCAGAGGATAGCAAGAGGAGGAAGAAGGCCGGCGCTCGGCCGGCCCCTCGCCCAAGATCGGCTAGAAGGTCTTTGCGCCGTTGACGAACAGCCGAACCGAATACAAGCCGGTGGTCGCGCAAATAAACAGCCGGTCCCGCTTGGGCCCGCCAAAGCAGAGATTGGCGACTACTTCGGGGATGCGCACCTTGCCGATCAACGTCCCATCAGGGTCATAGACATGGACGCCATCGGCTGCCGACGTCCAGATGCGCCCGTCAACATCGAGGCGAAAGCCATCGAAGAGCCCGGCGGTACAATCGGCAAAGACGCGGCCGCCCGACAGCGTGCCGTTCTCGCCCACCTCGAATACGCGCATATGCGCGGGGTTCTGCGCGCCATGGGTGCGCCCCGTATCCACCACGTAGAGCAGGCTTTCGTCAGGTGAGAAGGCCAAGCCATTTGGCTTGACGAAATCGTCGCAAACGACGCGAATTTCGCCCGATTGAGCATCGATCCGGTAAACGTTGGAGGCGCCGATCTCGCTTTGGGCCTTGTTGCCCTCGTAGTCGGAATCGATGCCATAGGTCGGGTCGGTGAACCAGATCGAGCCGTCCGACTTCACTACCACATCATTGGGGCTGTTCAGCCGCTTGCCATTGAAGCTATCCGCCAGGACCGTTATGGCGCCGTCATGCTCGGTACGGGTGACGCGGCGCGTGCCGTGCTCGCACGTGACCAGGCGACCTTGCCGGTCGACCGTGTTGCCATTGCTGTTATTGGCCGGCTGGCGGAACACGCTGACCGTTTCGCCAGCTTCATCGAAGCGCAGCATGCGGTTGTTGGGCGCGTCGGACCAGACCAGGTAGCGCCCGGCCGGAAAATAGGCGGGCCCCTCCGCCCAGTGGCAGCGATCAAATAGCTTGTGAACGTTCGCCGTCATGCAGGGCAAGCGGGCGAAGCGCTCGTCCAAAACTTCGTAGTCTGATGCAGCCATGGTGCCCTCCTCCATTATTGATTGGGTGTTCTGTCGGCCCGCTTACCGCAAAGGCTGGCGCGTGCCGGTGATGGCGATGGCAGCGACAATGATCACGCCGGTAAATACGTCGCGCAAACCCGAGCCGAACCCTGCGGTATTCAGGAGCGTCGAGATCATGAACAGGAACAGTGCCCCACCCCAAAGCCCGGGCACATTGGCCCGTCCACCCGCGACGGAAGTGCCCCCCAGAACGACAACCGCAATGGACGACAGCAGGTATTCGCGACCCATGGACAGAGAGGACCCACCCGAAAAGCCCGCCAGCAGGGCGCCGCAAAGCGCGGCCAGCGCTCCCGAAAGAACATAGGTGAGCAGCCGGGTGCGCTCCACCGAGAGCCCCGCAAACCGGGCAGCACGCATGTTCTGGCCGGTGGCCAGCACCGTCCGCCCGTAGATGGTGCGATGCAGCACGACACTGGCCACGATCGAGAGGGCGATGGTGGCGATTGCCAGGACCGGAACACCCAGGAAACGCGAGAAGGTAAAATCGGAAAGCGCCGCGGGCGGCTTGATCTGCAGCCCCCGCCCATAGCTGATGCCGACCGACTGGATGATGAAGCTGGACGAGAGCGTCGCCACGATGGGGGGAATGCGCAACAAACGGATCAGGAGATAGTTGAAGCCGCCGATCAGAATGCCGCAGACAAGCGCGGCAAGCAGGCCCCAAAGGATCAAGCCGTTTTGCCCATCCATCACCTTCATGGCCACGGCGCTGGCCAGGCCAATGGTCGCGGGAATGGAGAGATCGACATTGCCCGGCCCGAGCGTGATGACGAACATCTGCCCCAGCCCGACCATGACGGTGAATACCGAGAAGGACAGGGCGGCCACCAGCATGCCCTCGGCGCCCTGCCCGGCAATGGTGAAGGACAGCACCCAGACCAGCAATGCGCCCAGAAAGGACCACAGCCAGACAGGCAGATTGCGGATGTTCAACCGGGAGGCGGATAAAGTCTGATCGGTCATTTTTCAGCTTTGCTGATGAGCACGCGGGCCGCAAGGATCAGGATCAGGAACATGCCCTGGGCGCCGACTTGCCATTCCTGTGGAATGCGGCCGCCCGGCAGAAATGGCACCTGAAAGAAGTTCAGCGCTGAAGAAGCGAGCTGCAGCACCAGCGCCCCGATCACCGCACCAATAGGAGAAATCCTGCCCCCGACGAATTCGGCGCCGCCGATCACCGCACCAGCAATCGACAGCAAGGTGTAGCCCGTCGCCATATTGGCGTCGGCACTGGAAGACACGCCCACCAGCGTCATGCCGGCCAGGATGCCGAAGACGCTGGCCAGGGCGAACATGGCGACCTTGGCCTTGAGGATGGACCAGCCGGCGCGATGAACGGCGCGAGCGTTCCCGCCCACCCCGCGCAGCACGGCGCCATAGGAAGAGCGCATGAGGATCAGGTGCACGGTGCCGGCAATCAGGACGGCCAGCAAAACGGGCATCGGGATCAAGGGGGGCTGGAAGCTCATCAGATCGCGCAAGAAGCCTGGCGCCGCTCCGCCGGGTATTGGCCGGATCAGCACGGCAAGGCCTGCCCAGAAGAAGCTCAACCCCAAGGTGACCACGATGGAGGGGACGTTGCGCAGGTGGATGACAACCGCCGCCAGCATATAAACCAGCACGCCGCCGCCCAGCATCAGCACCGCCAGCAAGGGTTCTTGCGGCATGTAGGTGGCCGTGACGCAGGCGACAAAACCCACAAACGCACCGATCGACAGATCGAGCTCGTTGGTTGCCATCACGCACATCTGGGCGATGGTTGCCAAGGCCACCGGGATTGCCAGATTCAGCATCAGGTTGAGGCCGAAATAGCTGATGGCCCGGGGATTGAAGTACCAGATCGCAGCAAGCACGATCACCAGCGACACGGCCGGCAGGGCACCACGCAGCAGGCGCTGGCGCGAGGACGAGGCGAGGTTCTGCGCGCGCCCCGAATGAACTGCTTGTGTGGTCATGCCGCGTCCTTATCCTTGAACGAGGAGCCGATCACACCGGCCTCGGTGATGTCCTGTCCCTGCAGCTCACCGACGATACGGCCGTTCTGGAACACATAGACCCGGTCGCAATATTCGAGTTCCTCGAACTCGGTCGTGTACCAAAGGAATGTCCGCCCACCAGCAGCTTGCTCGGCGATGATGTCATAAACTTCGAGTTTGGTGCCGATATCGACGCCGCGCATTGGATCATCCATCAGCACGACGGCTGAAGAGGTCGACAAAGCGCGGGCGAACAATGCTTTTTGCTGGTTGCCGCCAGAAAGCGAGAGGATTTCGTCGTCGAGCGATGGTGCCTTGATGCCCATGATGCGTCCCCAGCGACTGGAGAGCTCCCGCTCCTTGCTGCCCGACAGGAGCAAGCCGTTGCGGAGCGCCGGCAGCGATCCCACCGCGACATTGTTGGCGATCGACCACAAAGGAAAAATCCCGTCCGCCTGCCGGTCACCGGCAACAAACGACACGTCGCCCGCCACGGTCACATCAGCCCGGCGGGCGCGGGCGGCTTCAAAAACCCGCACCAGAAACTCGGTCTGGCCGTGGCCGGAGAGGCCAGCAAGGCCGATGACTTCGCCCTTGCGCGCCACAAAGGGCAGCCCCTGCCCGCCTTCCTGGGCGCGCACCGCCACAGGCGCATCGGCCAAAGAACGGATGGAGCGCTCACGCGCAGCCCGGTCGGGATGCTCGCCGCCGCTCATCAAGTCCACCAGTCGCTCACGGGTGAACTGCGCCACCGGGCCGAATGCCACGAGCTGCCCGTTCTTCATGACCGAAATCTGGTCGGAATAATCGAGGATCTCGCCAAGCATGTGCGAGATCAAGATGCACGAGACCCCGGTCCGCACTTCTTCGCGTACGAACTCGAGCAACTGGCGAGCGGTGGTGGCGTCCAGCGACGAGGTCGGCTCATCCAGAATAACCAGGCGCAACACGCCTTCGCTGACGGTGAAGGCCCGGGCGATCTCGACCATCTGGCGCCGGCCAATGGACAAATCCGACACTACAGTGTCAGACGCGATGTCATGGCCGGGGAAAATGCGGTCCAGCATGGCGCTGATCAGCTTGCCAGCCTTTTGGCGCCAACCCAGGCCCTTGATCGAGGGATGGAGGATGCGCGTGTTCTCGGCCACCGTGAGGTTGGGGCACAAGGACAGTTCCTGGAAGACGCAGCGCAGCCCCAGCTTCTGGGCCAGGTGGACGGAAATGCGATCATGCTGCTCGCCCCCGACCGCGATGCGCCCCTGGTCGGGGCGCAGGGTGCCAGCCAGCACATGCATCAAGGTAGACTTGCCGGCCCCATTATGGCCGACAAGTCCGAGGCATTGCCCCTCAGCAATCAACAAGTTGACGTCAGAGAGGGCGCGTACCGCGCCAAAGGAGCGAGAAACTCCCGACAGCTCAATTGCCGTTCCAGTTGGCGCGGTCATGACTTACCTATGCTCTAGCCTAGAGGTTGTCGGCGATGGCCTGGATGGCTTCGTCTTGCGAGTATTCCTTGTTGGCAACGCCGCCGACCGGGGTGTTGGCAACGGCCTCGTCCAGGGTTTCCTGGGTAACGGTCAGGTATGGGACAGTGAGGTCCTTGGGGACTTCCTTGCCGTCCAGAATCTGTTGGGCGACCCAGAAGGCGAGCGTCGAGATACCGGGCGCGATGGTGCCGGACCAGGTTTCGTAGCCATTGGCATCGCGTTGCTCTTGCCACCAGGCCAATTCGTCCTGCCGATTACCCATGATAATGATCGGTATGTCACGACCGGCAGCGCGGAACGCCTGGGCGGCACCATAACCGTCGCCACCCTGGGTGACGATCGCATCAATTTCAGGCAGCGATGGCAGCACAGTGGAAACGGCGCGCTGAGCCGTTGCCTGGTCCCAGTTACCCGTAGCCTCGCCGACGATGGTGAAGTTGGAATGCGTCTTGACGCCGTCAGCCAGACCCTCGTGGATCAAATTGTCGATCGAGGTGACAGCGAGGCCGCGGATTTCAAGAAGGTTGCCGCATTCGGGCAAGCGGCCGGCAAGGTATTCCAGCTGCTGCTGGCCAAGCTGGCGATAATCCACCGCCACCCTCCAGGCGCACGGCTCGGATACAACGCCATCAAACGAAACCACGATGATACCGGCATCACATGCGGCCTTGACGGCACCGTTCAATGCATCGGGGGAAGCGGCATTGATGACGATGGCATCATAGCCCTGCAGGATCAGGTTCTGGATCTGGGCTGCCTGGGTGGGCACCTCCTGATCGGCGGTGGTGAAGGTGTCCACCGCGGCAACCACGCCATCCGCAACCGCCTGGCTCGTGACCTTCTGCCAGCTTTCCAGCATCGCCTGACGCCAGGAGTTGCCGGCATAGTTGTTCGACAGCGCAATGCGCATGCCCGAGGTTTCCGCGTGAGCGATGCCCGTCAGGCTCGTTGAGGCCAGGATGGCGCCCAGTAGAATCATAGTTTGCTTCATTTAAATTCCTCCCTTTGCCGCTGCGCGGCCGCTCGAACATCCGTCAGCACGCCAGATCAACCCGAGCAGCTTACCTGCTTCTTTGGAGTTGGCTCGCCTCACATCAGGGTGACCGATGCGTGCAGATTCTTGTTGCGTCGATTTTGTAGTATATAGGATATTGAATAGCAAGGCGGCATATGCTGCAGTGTACACATCGCTGATCAAGGCGGCGCCGCGGTGTTCGAGTCGAGGTTGGGCGAGGAATACAAGGCCGACAAGGAGGGCATGCTGAACGCCATCTTAGACAAGACCAGCCTGGCCGAGCAGGCCTATCATCACATCCGTGACCTGGTTCTGGATGGGGCGGTCGAGCCTGGGCAGACGATCGGCATCGACACGATCGCGGGCACGCTGGGCGTCTCGCAAACGCCCATTCGCGAAGCGCTGGCGCGGCTTGAGGGCGACCGGCTGGTGGTCCGGCTCCGCAATGGCCGTTACGCGGCCGCTTCAGCGATGTCGCCGGGCGATTACGCGCATCTTTTCCAGACGCGCTTGCTGCTCGAGCCGGCGGCGGCGGCGCTCGCTGCCCAAAACCGCAACGAACAAACGGCGGCCGCGCTGGAGCAATCCATCAAGCGCATGAACTCGGCTGACCGGGGGGCACGCAGCCAGCTCTTCGTGAACTTCGTCGATGCCGACGCGCTATTCCATCGCACCATCGCTTCGGACTGCGGCAACATCTTCATCACGGCCGCGCTGGCTCAGTTACAAGCCAATCAACGCATCGGCCCGTTCTACCGCAGCCGCGGGGTGGTGGACGCCGATACTGTCATTCGCGAGCACACTGCCATTTTCGAGGCGATCAGCGTGGGGAACGCGGCCGCTGCCGAAGCCGCCATGCGGCGTCATATCGAGCGGGCGCGCGACACCATCCTGGCCTGGGTCGCGGAAATCCCCTCCACCCAGGACCGCACCGCAACGATATAGAGGAGGATCATCATGCCTTTCATCAATATACGGCTCGTCAAGGAAGTGATCGCTAACGATCCCGAGGGCAAGAAAGCCGAAATTGCCCGCAAAGTGACCGATGCCATTACCGAGGCGACCGGGTTGGCGGAGGATGATGTCTGGGTGGTATTCGAAGAAGTCGCCGCCCGTGACTGGTTTGTCGGGGCGGCCAGCGTTCATGCGCGGCGAAACCCTGGCTAGCTCCAATCCCGGACCGGGTTCAGGCGCCCGACACTTATTCCCACGACTTTGAAAGTGCCCCTCATGGCCGATGACTCAGCTGCTACCATCTCTTTTGCACCCTCGGAACTGGAGCAGCGGGTCCATGCGGCACTGCTGGGGGCGGGCGCCAGCGAAGAATCGGCTGTGGCCGCCACCAAGGCGATGATGCACGCCTCGCTGGTTGGGGTGGACAGCCATGGCGTTCGCCTCGTCCTGCATTATTGCCAGATGCTGGCCGGGGGCCGCATCAACAAGAACCCACAGTTGCAGGTCGAGCACGGGGGATCGGCCAGCGCCATGCTCGATGGCGATGACGGGCTTGGCCATTATGCGGCCTATCGGGCCATGGAAATCGCCTGCGAGCAGGCTCGCCAGGCGGGCATCGGCGCCGTTGGCGTGCGCCGCTCTTCCCATTTCGGCGCCGCTGGGGCTTATGCCCTGGCTGCCGCACAGGCGGGCTTTATCGGCTTTGCGACCACCAACACCGATTCCATGGTGCCCCTGTTTGGGGGCGCCGAGCGGTTTCACGGCACCAATCCCCTGGCCTTTGCCGCGCCGCTCCCCGGGCAGGATCCGTGGCTCCTCGACATGGCCACATCATCCATTCCGATGAACCGCGTGCTGCTTTATCGCTCGCTGGGCAAGGCGCTGCCGCCCGGCGTCGCCGCCAACGAAAAGGGCGAGCCCGAAACCGACCCGCAACAAGCCAGCATGGTGCTGCCTCTCGGGGGCGACGAATATGGCTACAAAGGCGCCGCCCTGGCGGGCCTAGCCACCCTCTTGTCGGCAGTGCTCACCGGCACCACGCTTGACCCAGACTTCATCCCGATGGTCGGGGCGGATGATATCAGCACGCCGCGCAATATGGGCCACTTCGTTCTGGCGATTGATCCCGATCACTTCGCCGGCCGCGCGGTCTACGAGATGGGAATGTCACGCTATGTCTCGACCTTGCGGAATGCTCCGGCACGCGAAGGCCAGCAGATCATGGCGCCGGGCGATCGGGAATGGCGCGAAGCCGAGCACCGCCGCGCGCACGGCGTCCCCATTGATCCGGACACTGCGCGGTTTCTTGATCTGGCCTGAACAGAGCCGGGAAGCTACGGTTGCTGGCAGCGGCAAATTAAGGCCTCGGCGCCAGCCCCTGATGCGGGTGGAGCTGGCGCGTAGGCGCTCTCGACTGCCCTGATCCGGAGCTATCTTGCCACAGTTCGCCATCGACCCGGGTGATGATCCGCGGCACTTAGTTCAGTCGCATGCCTGCGGAGTCAAAGCGCAGGATGTCACCCTCGCCTGCCGTCATCACAACTGCGTCGCCGCTGGCAAAGGCCGTGGTTCCTGGAGTGCGGGCGATCATCGGTTCGCCAGAACCGATGTCGATATAGATGTAGGATTCCGAGCCCAGGTGTTCGGTGCGCAGCACCGTTCCCGCCCAGCCTTCTCCTGTGCGA
>JAQGKH010000173.1 GCA_028290225.1 Devosia sp.
CTTCTCGCAATACATCATGGAAGTGGCGCCTGGCGGCGGCAGCGAGCAGCCCGAGCCCAACCCGGAAGCCGAAGGCGTGCTGTTCGTCGTTTCCGGGCAGGCCAGCCTGCAGCTTGAAGGCCAACCCCATATCCTCGCAGCCGGCGGCTACGCCTTTCTGCCGCCCGGCTGCCGCTGGTCACTGACCAACCCCGGCACCGAGCCCGTCCGCTTCCATTGGTTGCGCAAGCGCTATGAAGCAATCCAGGGCATCGAGCGCCCGGCCCCTTTTGTCACCAACGAAGCCGACCAGCCCATTCACTGGATGCCGGGCACATCCGATCGCTGGGGCACCACCCGCTTTGTGGAACCCACCGATCTCCGGCACGACATGCATGTCAACATCGTGACGCTCGAGCCCGGCGCGGTCATCCCCTTTGAGGAAACCCATGTCATGGAGCACGGTCTTTATGTGCTCGAGGGCAAGGCGGTTTATCGCCTCAACCGCGACTGGGTCGAGGTGGAAGCGGGTGATTTCATGTGGTTGCGCGCCTTTTGCCCCCAGGCCTGCTATGCCGGCCCCGAGCGCTTCCGCTATCTGCTCTACAAGGATGTCAACCGCCACGCCAAGCTGAGCTTCTGACCCATGAGCCAACACACCATCCATATCGAGCCCCTGACCGCCGAGGCTTTCGCTCCTTTCGGGCAGGTGATCCAGACCGCCGGCGCCCAGCACTTCGCCATCAACAACGGCAAGACCGAGCGCTTCCATGATTTGGCGCAGGTGCAACTGGCTGGCCCCAATTCGCGCAGCATCATCTCCATCGCCCGCGGCCAACCCTATACGCTGCCCCTGACCCTCGGCATGGTCGAGCGCCACCCCTTTGGTAGCCAGGCCTTTCACCCCCTGTCGGATCGGCCCTTTCTCGTGATCGTTGCCCCCGATGAGGCGGGCACGCCCGGCCGTCCCCGTGCCTTCCTCACCGCTCCTGGCCAGGGCATCAACTACGCCATGAACACCTGGCACGGCGTGCTCACCCCCTTGGGAGAGCCCTGCGACTTCCTTCTTGTGGACCGCACCGGCGACGGCACCAATCTCGAGGAATATTTCTACCCCACGCCTTGGCAGGTGCTCGCAGGAGGTGATGGGCAATAAGGAGGAACAGCTGGGCAGGCCCTGCGTTTATTGCGCAAAGGTTAAGAGGACAAGCTGATGCACAAGACCTCGCTGCCCCTGGCACTCTCCACCGCCATGTTCCTGCTGTTCGCCGGCCCCGGCGCGGCTCAATCGGGGCTCGGCTGGGCCCGGTTTACCGATCCCGAGCTTGGCTACCGCATCGAAGTCCCGCTCGATCTCTACGAGCCGGCCGGCGCCGCCACCGCTTCGGGCATCCGCAATTTCAGTGCAGTTGATGGTTCGGGGCAGCTCAGCATCTTTGGCGCCCCCAACACTGATGGGCTGAGCATTGCGCAACTGCAGGAAGCCGTGGCCGCCAGCGGGCAAATCGAGAACGTCACCTATCGCGCCAGCGGCAATAGCTGGTTCGTGCTTTCGGGCTACGACACCGACGAGAACGGCAACCAGCTTGTCGTCTACACCAAGTTCCTGTTCAACCGCGATCGCTCCGCCTTCTCGGCCTTCGAGATCAGCTATCCCGAGGTGGAACGCGGCCGCTATCATTCCATCGTCACCCGCATCGAAAAAAGCCTGCGGGCGCCCGGCGTCATTTAGGCTGCACCGCTCAGGGAAGCGCCGCGCCGGCGTCCAGGGGGGGCGAAAAAGCACTGCGCGGGGTTTCAGCCACCGCGCCGGCGGCCAGGCTCAGGCTGCCAACGAGCATTGCAACCAAGGCTGCCTGCAAGATTTGCCTCACCAAGATCGTCCTCCTTGTCGGCATGCTGCTGCCCAGCGCCGCGAACGGCTAGGTAGCACCTTCATGTGTCCTTAATGTTGCATTCATCCTTGTGGTTCGCGCATGCCAGCCATCCCAAAACGAACCAATCCGCTCTGGAGGCGTTGGCTCCTTAACCAATTCCCGGAAGGCCACTGGCATGTCCCTCATCGATCATTCCGCGCCCCACTCCCCCCACCGTCTCGCCATCTTCACCGATTTCGACGGGACGCTGGTAGAAATTGCCCAAACTCCTGATTCCGTTGAGGTTCCTCCTTCCCTCCCCGAAGAGCTGCAGCGCGCCGCGCGCGAGCTCGACAGCGCGTTTGCCGTGATCACCGGCCGGGAGATCGAGGACATCGACAAGTTCCTTTCCCCCCTGCAGCTCCCGGTGGCCGGCGCCCACGGCACTCAGCGCCGCCGCGCCGACGGCACGATGGAAGAGGTCGATTCACAACTGCTTTCCGGGGCCGAAGCCATCGCCCAGGCGCTCACCCCGCTGGTCATGGCCCATCCAGAACTCCTGCTCGAAGCCAAGGACGGCGCCGTCGCCCTCCACTTCCGCCAGGCGCCCGAGCTCGAAACCCTCTGCCGCCAGGGCATGCAAGAAGCCCTCGCTAGCCACACCGATTTCTCGCTGATCGCCGGCAAGATGGTGTTCGAGGCCCGCCCCAAGGGCATCAGCAAGGGCACCGCCCTCAAGGCCTTCATGCAGGAAGAACCTTTTGCCGGTCGCACGCCGATCTTTATCGGCGATGACGTTACCGACGAAGATGGCTTCATTGCCGCCCAGGAACTGGGCGGCGTCGGCATCAAGCTGGGTGAAGGCGACACCCATGCCCGCATGCGCATTTCCAATGTCGCATCGGTGCATGCACTGATCCGTGGGCTGGGAGACATCGTTGCGCGCGAGCGCGATGCCCTGCCCCCGCACTGAAACTAACACAGGGGGCACCTGCATAATGAGCCGACTAGTTATCGTGTCGAACCGAACCCCGGGCAAGTCTGCCGCTGCGGGCGGCCTCGCCGTGGCCTTGCGCAAGACCTTGGCCGAACGCGAGGGCTTCTGGTTCGGCTGGTCCGGCAAGCTGACCGACGCTCCGGAAACCCGGGCGCGCTTTGAGGATGTCGAGGGGCTTTCGGTCGCCACCATCGATCTGACGCGCGACGACCACCAGGCCTATTACGCCGGTTTTTCCAACTCCATCCTTTGGCCCAGTTTCCACCTGCGGCTCGACCTGGCCCATATCGATTCCACTTGGTATGAGGGCTATCGGCGGGTCAATCAGCAGTTCGCCCAGGCGCTGCTGCCGCTGCTGCGGCCCGACGATGTGATCTGGGTGCATGATTATCACCTGATCCCCCTGGCTAGCGAATTGCGCGCCCTTGGGGCCGGCAATCGCATGGGATTTTATCTCCACATCCCCTTTCCCACCGCCGACGCCCTTTACGCCATTCCCCACCATCTTGAACTCATGCGCGATGTGTCGCGCTATGATCTGGTCGGCATGCAGGCCAATCGCGACGTTGCCGCTTTCACCGAAGCGGTGGAGAACATGACCCATACCAGCCTCGCCGGCGATCCGCTCCAGATGTTCGACTTTGCGCGCACGGAGGTAGCGGCCTTCCCCATCGGCTCGGATCCCGAGGCCTTCGCCCGCATGTCGGTGAGCGCCGCCGCGACCAAGATGGTCAAGCGCATGGACCGGGTCCTGGCCGGACAAAAACTGGTGCTCGGCGTGGACCGCCTCGACTATTCCAAAGGCCTTCCCCAGCGCGTCGAGGCCTATGAGAAATTGCTGGCCAACAACAGCCGGCTCCGCCGTTGTGTTCACATGCTCCAGATTGCGCCCCCTTCGCGGGACTCCATCAAGGAATATCAGGAAACCAGCGACACGCTCGATGCCATCTGCGGCCGGGTCATGGGCCGCTTTGCCGAGCCCGACTGGGCGCCGCTGACCTATGTGAAACGCGCCTATGGGCAAGCCAGCCTTGCCGGCCTTTACCGGCTTGCCCGCGTCGCCCTGGTGACGCCCCTGCGCGATGGCATGAATCTGGTTGCGCACGAATTCATCGGCTCCCAGAACCCCGCCGATCCCGGCGTGCTGGTGCTGTCGCGCTTTGCCGGCGCCGCTGAAATTTTCGAGGACGCCATTCTCGTCAATCCCTTCGATACCGATGAAACGGCCGAGGCGCTGCGCCTGGCGCTCGATATGCCGCTCGAAGAGCGGCAAAGCCGCTGGCGCTCCCTGATGGCGGCGGCCCAGGAGCACAACGTGGACGATTGGTCCAAAAGCTTTCTCGGGCGGCTGTCGCCCCCGTCCGCCGCTGCGGGCGCGCCAACGCGCGACATCCTTTATCTCGCCTCTATGGCCTGAGCCGAGCCGGCAAACAAAAAGGGCGGCTCCGATGAGCCGCCCTTTTCAGTTTCCATTTAGCCGTTGGCGCGACGCGCCCGCCCAGCTTCTTTCTGGGGCTTGCCCCAGCGCTGCTTGGGCTTGCCGTCCACCTTGGCGCCGATCAGCTTGCCGGTATCGCCATCGCGGCGCACGCGATTGACCTGCCCTTCCGGACGGGTGCGCGGTGCTTCGGCCACAGGACGGGTACGCGGTGCTTCCGCCGCCGGACGGGTCCGTGCAGCAGGCTTGCCTTCTTCGGCAAAGGCGGCAAAGGGCCGGCGCTCGGCAGTCGAACGACGATCGGCTTGCGCGGGCTTGGGGTTGCGTGCCGAACGCGGGCCAGGACGATTGCCGGCCGGCTTGTAGGCCGAACGCGGCGCTTCCACCACGCCCGTATCATTGGCCAGGTGCAGATCGCCTGACACGGGCAAGGTGCGCCGGATCAGCCGTTCCACATCGCGCAGCTTGCCGCGCTCCGTGCCGTCACACAGCGTGATGGCGATACCCGAGGCGCCATTCCGACCGGTCCGGCCGATGCGGTGAACATAGTTCTCCGGATCGTCGGGTAGCTCGTAATTGACCACATGGGTAATGCCCGGCACGTCGATGCCGCGCGCTGCAATATCGGTCGCCACCAGAATGCGCACATCGCCGGTTGCAAAGCCCTTAAGGGCCGCCTGGCGGGCATTCTGCGACTTGTTGCCGTGGATCGCTGCAGCCTTATGCCCATCGATCTCGAGGCTCTTGGCCACCCGATCGGCGCCATGCTTGGTGCGCGAAAAGATGATCACGCGCTCCATGCCTTCGGTTTCGCTGAGCAGCAATTCGTTGAGCACGCCGCGCTTGGCCTTGGAGCCCGACAGGATCACGCGCTGGTCGATCTTGACCACGGTGGAGCCGGCCACCTGCGCATCGACCCGCACCGGATCATTGAGCAGGCCCTTGGCCAGCTCAGCTACTTCCGGCGCCATGGTGGCGGAGAACAGCATGGTCTGGCGCCGCGGGCCAATCGCCTTGGCGATATGCTTGACCGGCGCGATAAAGCCCATGTCGAGCATCCGGTCGGCCTCGTCGAGCACCAGCCAACGCGTTTCGTTGAGCTTGATCTTGCCGTCGTCCATCAGGTCCTTGAGACGCCCAGGGGTCGCGACGACGACGTCGACGCCCTTGGCAAGCTTCTGCACCTGGTGGTAGCGCGACACGCCGCCCAGGACGAGCACGGTCGAGAGCTGCATCTTGGAGCCCGCGAACTTGCGGATGTTTTCTTCGATCTGCACCGCCAGTTCACGGGTCGGCGCCAGGATCAGAGCCCGCGCCGTCAGCGGCCGCGCCTTGCCGGTCAGGGTCAACAGCCCGGCCAGGATGGGCAAGCCAAACGCCGCCGTCTTGCCCGAACCGGTCTGGGCGATGCCCACCATGTCCCGGCCTTCAAGCAGCTTGGGAATGGCCTGCAGCTGAATCTTGGTCGGCTCGGTAAAGCCGCCCGCTGTCAGGCTGTCGGTCAGAACTGCGGGGAGGCCGAGGGAGATAAAATCGTTCAATTCAATCAAACTTTCTGCGCCAATGCAGCGCATCGGGCGCGCAGAACAATGCAGCGCGCCGGGTCGCCAGCCGCATGGTGCAGGTGGCGCGTCAACAGGTGCAATCGGGCGATAAAAGGAAAGTATCGCGCGGGTGCTGGCTCGAACCCGGACAAACTGTTTCCGGGCTGACTTCGCCGCTCACCGCAAGGATAAGAAGAGAAGTCCGTCACCTCAACAAAGCTGGCAGGTTGAAAAACCGCGCCGGTGACGATGAACCCTATGTGGAGGAATGAGTGGCAAATAGCAACCCACCAATGCGAGATTACGCTGCATGGCCGGTCTGCGCCCTCGTGCTAGATGCCGCCATACCAATCATAGCCATAATCTTCCCAATAGCCGCCATTGCCCCGGCCAAAGGGCGTCAGGTCAGCCACAAGCTCGATCGTGTGCAGGTATTTTGGCTGCTTGTAGCCCAGCGCGCGCTCGATCCGCAGCCGCACCGGCGCTCCATTCGCCACCGGCAGGGTCTGCTCGTTCAGCCCATAGCTGAGGATGGACTGCGGATGATAGGCGTCCACCAGGTCCGAACTTTCATAGTAGAACACATCGCCGGACAGTCCCCGCTCGATATTGTCAAAGCAGTGGTAGACGCAGAACCGCGCTTCGGGCTTGATCCGCGCCATGTCGAGGATCGGCCCCAGCGGCGTGCCGGTCCATTTGGCGATGCAACTCCAGCCCTCCACGCAATCGTGCCGGGTGATCTGCGAGCGCGCGGGCATGTTGCGCAATTCGGCCAGCGAAAAGCTCAGCGGCTGCTCCACCAATCCGGTCACCTGCAGCCGGTAGTCGGTAAACCCGCCCTGGCGCAGCGCCACATATTGCGGCGTGCTGGGCTCGGTGGAGCCATTGGGTTTCTGCCCCTGCCGGATTTCACTGGCCCCATATTCGCGCGCCAGCGTCTGCTCGCCCAGCAATCGGCGCTGCGCATTGTAGGTCAGCACATTGGCCTGTTCCATGAAGTTGCGCGCCGGATGATCCAGTTGCCCGAGAAAATCAAATTGGTCACAGCCGGCCAGCAGCAACCCGGAACCGGCGGCAGCCGAAGCTTGCAGGAAGCGGCGGCGCGACAACAGGAGCCGGCTCATGGCTTGTCCCCTTCGAGCTTTGGATTAGCCGGGCTGATCCGATACCAGCCCGTGATCATCGATCGCAGCTCGTTGAGCGGTCCGGCCGCGATCACCATGCCGATATGGACCACAAAGAACAGCACCAGCAGCACCATGGTGCCGAAATGGATGGTCCGAGCCGTTTGCCGGCCCCCAAACAGGTCGAGCAGCCACGGCCATGACGCATTGAGCCCCGGGCTCATGGTCAGCCCCGTCAGCACGATCAGCGGAAACAACACGAACAGCACGACGAAATAGGTGATCTTCTGCAGCGGTCCGTAGCTGCGGTTGTGATGCAGCCGAAACCGCACATGGTCCACCGCATCCAGCGGGGCGGCCTTCAGATCGGCCCCACGCGGAATGATGTCGCGCCTGAGATGCCCCTGCACCAGGCTGGCGACGAACCAGGCCAGCATCGTGGCCAGAAACACCCAGCCGAAAAAGAAATGCACCACCCTCCCGGTGCCCAGGTCGCGATAGCTCGGAATGGTCACGGCGCCCGGAAAGGCGGTCAGCTGCGGCTTGTCGGCCTGCCCCGATGCGCCAAGCATCCCCGTCGTATCGAAACTGGTGCCGAAAATGCGGGTCTGCCCGCGCAACTCGCCACCGCTGCGCACCGCACCGATCTCGAGCAGGGCATTGTCGAACTCGAACCCCGATTGCTGGCCAATATAAAGCGCGGGATGGGCGTTGAAGATCTGCAGGCCACTCAGCAGCAGGAAAAACAGACAGATCGCCCACACCCAATGGGTTACGCGCGTCGCCACCGACTGGCGATACACCAGCGGTCCCCTCGCCGTCCTGCGCTGCGTGTCGGCTGCCTCAGTCACCTGCCGCTCCCTTGCTCCTGCATCAAGATACGAGGGGAACGCTCGCGCAGTTTCAAGTCAACTTGCGGCGACACCCTAGGCTTCGTCGCGCGCCGCCCAGTTCATGCCGCGCCGCATGATCGTCGCCATGTCGCTGTTCTCGAACTCCTTGGCGCGGTGCCCCAGGGTCATGTGGAACACCCGCCCCTGCCCGTGCTGGCGCTTCCACACCACCGGCATGGTCACGCCCTTGATCCAGGGCGCGTGTTCTCCGCTGAACGTGGTCGTGGCGAGCACCTGGTTGGAGGGGTCCACATGCATGTAATACTGCTCGGACGTATAGGGAAATGACTTGATCCCCGCCATCACCGGATCATCGGGCTGGGCCACATCCACGGTGTAATCGATGATGTTGCCGGGATGGGCAACCCACTGCCCGCCCACCATGAACTGGTACTCCACGGCGTCCCGAAACGCATCGCTCATCCCGCCATGATGGCCGGCAAGGCCAACGCCGCCTTCCACCGCCTTGGTCAGGTTTTCGACCTCGGCCTTTTCGATCTTGCTCATGGTGAAGATCGGAATGATCAACGACAGATCGTGGATGGAAGGATCGGCAAAGGCGCTGGTTTCCGTCGCCATCCGCACCGAAAAACCGTCCTCATGCAGCCACCGGCGGTAGATGGCAGCACATTCCTCGGGATCGTGCCCGGCCCATCCGCCATAAACAATCAACGCGCTTCGCATGGCATTTCCCCGCAATCAATGGGCGCGGAGATTACCGAAATAAGCGGTGAATGGAAGCCCGCGCCTGCCTGCACGTGTCGCCCGGCAACCTCGGCCCACCTAAAGGCCTGCCAGGGGCAGCACCGCCGCACGTGGGTGTCTGCGCGCGAACACCCACGCCTTGAGCAAGATAAAGCTGACGCCCGAGGTCAATGCCGTCACGAGGCTCGCGGCAATCACCGGCTCCACCAGCAGCAGGCGATACACCAGCATCGAGAACAGGGCGACGAGGCCAACCGAGAGCGCCTGGACCGCAACATAGCGCGGCAACGCCTGCCGATGCGGCGCACTCGAGTGAAACGAGAACCGCCGATGCAAGGCATAAACCGGCAGCACCAGCGCCACGTGGCAGGCGCCATTCACCAGCCAGGGCGCGATGCCGGGCGCCAATGTCACCAGTGTTGCGCTCAGCACCACAAAGGCAATCGCCGCGCCCCCGCCCACGCAGATGAACGACACCAAGGCTGCCGGGGTTTGTCGCCCAACCACATCGGCTAGTTTGGTGGTGCCTGGAACTCGAGCGGCGGTCATCTCAGTCAATCCCGCGCACCCGGCCCGCTTATTGCTGTAATGCCAGCTTACTGCATCAAATCTAACCAATACTGAAGCCACGCCAATGCATGGCACGCATGAACGGGCGCGGCGGAACCACTTCCACCCGTCACAAAGACCTGATTAACTTCCCTGAGGTGGTCGAGGCCAGTGCCAGCCGCCTTCGCCGACAGCACAGTCGACCAGCATCAAGGATGACAGGGATGAAGAAGTTACTCTTGGGCGCCACCGCGCTCACCCTTTGCGCCACCTTTTCGGGCGCGGCCTACGCCGATTGGACGCTCAACATCCTGCACATCAATGATTTCCACTCCCGGTTCGAGCCGATCACCGGTTCGGATTCCGATTGCGACGAGGAAACCGACGCCGCTGGCGAATGCTTTGGCGGCATCGCGCGCCTCAAGACCGTGATCGACACAACCCGTGAGGAAATCACCGCTGCCGGCGGCAATTCGCTGCTGCTTTCGGCTGGCGACAATTTCCAGGGCTCGCTTTATTACACCACCTACAAATCCAAGGTCGTGTCCGACTTCTTCAACCAGATGAACTTCGACGTGGTCGCCACGGGCAACCACGAGTTCGACGATGGCCCCGAGGAATTTTCGACCTTCATCGCCGCCGCCGAGTTCCCGATCATCGGCGGCAATTTCGACGTATCGCGCTCCGAGGATCTGCGCGGCAAGATCAAGGGCTCGATCGTGGTTGAGGTCGGCGGCGAACGCATCGGCATCATCGGCGCTACCACCGAAGACACGCCGGAAATCGCCTCGCCCGGGCCCGATGTCGAATTCACCGAGGTCATTCAATATGTCCGGGGCGCCTCCGAAGCGCTTGATGCGGCTGGCGTAAACAAGATCATCCTGCTCAGCCATATCGGCTACACCGTTGACCAGCAGGTCGCCGCGGCCCTGCCCCTGGTCGACGTGATCGTGGGTGGCCATTCCCACACCCTGCTGTCCAACACCGCGGAAGGCGCCGCCGGCCCCTACCCCACCATGGTCAGCAATCCCGCTGGCGTTGAAGTGCCGGTGGTCCAGGCCAACCAGTACGGCAAATATCTGGGCAACATCGCCATCACCTGGAACGACCAGGGCGACGTCGTTTCCGCCGAAGGCGAACCCTTCCTGATCGACGCTTCGGTGGAAGGCAACGAAGACTTCAAGACCCAGCTGACCGCCCTCGCCGGCCCGATCGAGGAAGCCATGGGCAAGGTAATCGGCACCGCCACCGAGTCCATCGAGGGCTCGCGGGAAGTGTGCCGCGTCATGGAATGCGCCATGGGCAATTTGCTGGCCGATGCCATCCTTGACCGCGTCGCCGACCAGGGCGCCACCATCGCCTTCCAGAATGGCGGCGGCGTTCGCGCGTCCATCGACGCGGGCGAGATCACCATGGGCGAGGTGATCACCGTGCTGCCCTTCTCCAACACCCTGGCGACCGTTGAGGTCACCGGTGCCGACGTCATCGAGGCCCTCGAAAACGGCGTCAGCGATATCGAGAACGGCGCCGGCCGTTTCGCGCAGGTTGCCGGCCTGAAATACGCCTTCGACATTTCCAAGCCCGTGGGCGAGCGGGTCAGCGATGTCATGGTCAAGGACGGCGAGGGCTGGGGGCCCATTGACGAGGCCGCCACCTACACGGTTGTCACCAACAACTACGTCCGCGGCGGCGGCGACGGGTTTGCCAGCTTTGCCAATGGCGAGAACGCCTACGACTTCGGTCCTCCGCTGGAGCAGGTCCTGGCCGATTACATCGCCAAGCTCGGCGGTGAATACACACCCTATACCGATGGGCGCATTACCGTCATCAAATAGCTCAGGCCCAAAACCCGAAAGGCGCCCTGCCGGGCGCCTTTTTTGTTGCCGTTTCAGGCCCGCCGGGCCAGCTGGCTCCAGATCAGCAACACAATTACTGCGCCAACCACCGCGCCAATGAAGCCGGCCCCGTCATTGGCGCCATAAAGCCCGATCTGCTGGCCAAGCACCGTCGCCAGCAGCGACCCGATGATCCCGACCACCGTGGTCAGGATGAAGCCCGAAGGCTTGTGGTTGCCCGGTGTGATCCAGCGCGCGATCAAGCCCGCCAAGAACCCAACTATGATGCTCCAGATAATGCTCATCGCCGTCCCCCATTCGCGCCCTTAGATGCGCAGTGCGGATGGCAGTTGCAAGATCAGCATCGTGGCAGGCCAAAGGTCCCCGGGGGCACGGCAACTGCTCCGGCCTCCCGCGGTCCATCTCTGTTAGTCCTGCCTTTGGGCCCATGCGACCGGGTCAGGTCTAGCGGAATCCTTCTTCGCGCCCATGATGCAGCTTGGGCCCGCGCTCCTCGATCTGTTCGGGAGCCTCATCGAATGGCGTATTGGGGGCCGTCAGCATTTGCGGGTACCTGTCCTTGTTGAAGGCCCAGTTGACGGCATTGCGCAGCACCTGCCCCACCGTGTCGTCGTGATAGGTCGGATAGGTTTCGTGCCCCGGCCGGAAATAGAAGATATTGCCGGCGCCGCGCCGATAGGTCAGCCCGGAACGGAACACCTCGCCCCCCTGGAACCACGACACGAACACGGTTTCCAGCGGCTCGGGCACCGAGAACGGTTCGCCATACATTTCTTCCATCTCAAGCTCGAAATAGGCCGGCAGGCCCTTGGCAATCGGGTGCCCCGGATTGATCACCCAGAGCCGTTCGCGCTCGCCCGCCTCGCGCCAGTGCAACCCGCAGGGAGCGCCCATCAACCGCTTGAAGATCTTGGAGAAGTGGCCCGAATGGAGCACGATCAGTCCCATGCCTTCCCAGACCCGCTTGGCGATGCGCTCCACCACCTCGTCCTTGACCTGCCCATGGGCGGCGTGCCCCCACCAGATCAGCACATCGGTTTGCGCCAGCGCCGCTTCGCTGCAGCCATGTTCCGGGTCCTGCAGCGTCGCGGTGGTCGTCGAGATGTTGCCGTCACTGGCGAGCAGCCTGGCGATCTGGTTGTGCATGCCCTCGGGGTAGTTGTCGGCCACGATCTTGTTCTTTTGCTCGTGAACATTTTCGCCCCAGACCAAGGTACGGATCGGCATTCTTGTCTCCTTCATGATGCAGCTTCACCCGACCTTCAACGCCCGCCGCAACAGGCGAAACGGTCACTGCGATCCTGGGTTGGTGGTTGGCCGGAGGGCCGGTAACAATCGGTTCCAACGCATGGCACGGCCCCGCGTTGCCCACCCTTTTCCAAACTGCTTGCGCCATCGGGCGCTGCGGCGGGCAGGCTTTGCCTGAGCTAGCGGATGGGCTTGCCGGCCCCATCGAAGCGGTGGATCTTGCCGTCGATCGGGCTGATATGGACGGTATCGCCGGAGCGGTAGGTCGTGGTGCCGTCCAGCCGCACCACCACGGGCTCCTCGGTGCCCATCTCCAGATAAACATAGCTGTCGGCACCCAGGTTTTCCGTATGGATCACCTTGCCGCTCCACAAGCCCTCGCTGGGCTTGATCACGAGGTGCTCGCCGCGGATGCCCACCGTGCTGGCGCCAAACGGGGCCGCTAGTTCCCCCGACAGGAAGTTCATCTTGGGCGAGCCGATGAACCCCGCCACGAACATGGAGTCCGGCCGCTCATAAAGCTCCATGGGCGTGCCCACCTGCTCGATTCTGCCGTCCCGCAACACGCAGATGCGGTCCGCCAGCGTCATGGCCTCGACCTGGTCATGGGTCACATAGATCATCGTGACATTGCTCATTTCCTCGTGGAGCTTGGCAATCTCGATCCGGGTCGCCACCCGCAACGCCGCATCGAGGTTCGACAGCGGCTCATCGAACAAAAACACGCGAGGATCGCGGGTGATCGCCCGCCCGATGGCGACGCGCTGGCGCTGCCCGCCCGACAATTGCTTGGGCAGCCGATCCAGGTAAGGGCGGATCTGCAGCATATCCGCCGCCCGCTCCACCCGCTGCCGGATTTCGTCGCGGCCCTTGCCCTTCTCCAGCGTCAGCCCGAACGCCATGTTGTCGTAGACCGTCATATGCGGATAAAGCGCATAGCTCTGGAACACCATGGCTATGCCGCGCTTGGACGGCGCCAGCGCATTGACCACCTGTCCATCGAACAGCATCTCGCCCGAGGTGATATCCTCCAGCCCGCAGATCAGCCGCAGCAAGGTGGATTTCCCGCACCCCGACGGGCCCACAAACACCATGAACTCGCCGGATCGAACCTGCAGGTCGACGCCCTTGATCACCTCGACGACGCCGAATGCCTTGCGGATATTGCGCAGCTCGATACTTGCCATGTGTTTAATCCTCCGAAGCCCATAGGCCGTTCAGGTCAGGCTGAGCCGAAAGGGCCGATTTGCGAGAACCGGACCGGAGCGTACCTGGGCACGTGAGGACCGGAAGCGCAGCGAATTGGCATGGGCGGGCCAGCCTCACCTGAATGGACATGGGCGCTAGCCTTTGACGCCGCCGGCGGTCAGCCCGCTGACGATCTTGCGCTGAAAGATCAGCACCAGCACCACCAGCGGCACGGTGACGATCACCGAAGCCGCCATGATCAATCCCCAGGGCGTTTCGAACTGCGAGCCGCCTGACAAGAGCGCAATCGCCACCGGCACGGTGCGGGTATTGTTGGATGAGGTGAAGGTCAGCGCGAACAGGAACTCGTTCCAGGCGCTGATGAAGGCCAGCAGCCCCGTTGTCACCAGCGCGGGCCACATCAGCGGCAGGAACACCCGGGTGATGATGACCCAGGGCGTAGCGCCATCGACGATCGCCGCTTCCTCGATTTCCACCGGCAGGTCGCGCATGAAGGTGGTCAGCACCCATACGGTGAATGGCAGGGTAAAGATCGTATAGGAAAAGATCAGCGCCCAGGGGGTGTTGTAGATTCCAAGGCCCCGGATGACCTCGAACAGCCCCGCCAGCACCGCGATCTGCGGGAACATCGATACGGCCAGGATCGTCATCAGCAACAGGCTCCGCCCCCGGAACCGCACCCGGCTCAGCGCGAAGGCTGCAGTTACCGCCAAAAACAGCGCCAGCAGCACGGTCACGGTCGCCACAAAGATCGAGTTGAGCAGATTGCGCGGAAAACTGCCCGAGTTGAGGACGGACTGATAATTCTGCCAGCTGAACGAGGTCGGCCAATAGCTGACGCGGAAAATGTCGGTACCCGATTTGAAGCTCGTCAGGATGGCATAGTAGAACGGAAACACCGCCACCACGACGATCACCACCACGGCCGCATAGAACAGCACCCGCCTGACCAGCTTCCACGGATTGAGCGCGGCCTGCATCAGCGGTCTCCCCCATCGAAATTGACCCGTCCCAGCCAGATATAAAGGCCGGTGAACACCACGATGATCAAAAACAGCAAGGTCGACTGCGCCGACCCATAGGCGAAGTTGTCGAATTCAAACAAATTCTCGCGCGCCAGCACCGACATGGTCTTGGTGGCGTCGCTGTTGGGCGTCAGCACATAGATCAGATCGAAGATGCGCAGCGCATCGAGGATGCGGAAGATGATCGCCACCATCAACGCCGGCCGCACCAGCGGCAGGGTGATGCGGAAGAATTGCTTGACCGGATGCACCCCGTCGATCTCGGCCGCTTCATAGATATCGCGGGGGATCATCTGCAGCCCGGCGAGGATCAGCAGGGCCATGAACGGCGTCGTTTTCCAGATATCCACGATCAGCACGGCGGTCATGGCCGTATCGGCGGAAGCCGTCCACGCCACTTTCTGGCTCAGGAGGCCCAGGCGCATCCCCAGATCGTTGAGGATCCCGAACTGGTCATTCAGCATCCAGGCCCACATCTTGGCCGAAACGATGGTGGGAATGGCCCAGGGGATCAGGATGGCAGCCCGTACGAGGCCGCGCCCGCGGAACTCGGCATTGAGCACCAGCGCCACCAGCATGCCCAGCACCGCTTCCAGCGACACTGAGATCAGGGCGAAGCGCACCGTGTTGCCAACTGCGTTCCACCAATCGGCATCAACCAGCAGGCCGCGGTAAATGGTGCGCCCGCTTTCCAGCGTCCGGATCTGCAGGTAATTGCTGAACCCCACCCATTCGGCGCCGTAAAGGTCATTGAGCGAGGCATCGGTGAAGGAAAAGTAGATCGAGCGCAGCAGCGGCCAGCCCGCCACCACGGCCAGCGCCGCCAGCATCGGCAACAAAAACCAGCGTGCTGCACGCACGCGCTGCTGCATCAGTTCGGATCGGATCTTGGGTCTGGCGGCTAGCACCGGCGCTGCCATCGTCTCCGTGGCCATGCGCTGCTCTCCCCTGTTGCTCGCGCGGTGTGTCGATGCGGGCGGCGGGCACCCCCCCGTCCGCATGAACCCTCAATCGCCGGGAAAGCCGCTTACCAGCCGCTGCCCTGCAGCTCTGTCAGGTCAACCTCGAGCAGTTCGAGATTTTCCGCCGCCGACCCATTGCCGGAAAGCGTGTTGTGTACCGCGCTCCAGAACAGGGATGACACTTCGTTGTAGTTGGCCTTGGTCGGCGCGGAAGGACGCGGCACCGCGTTCTGGAAGATTTCCTTCCAGTTGGGGATGATGGGCGCAGCCGTGGCGATCTCGGCATCGTCATAAAGCGCTTCGATCGTCGGCAACTGCGTCTGGTTGATCGCGCGCTGCTTCTGGATTTCGGCCGAGCTCAGGAACAGCGCCAGCTCGATGGCCGCGTCGGGATCCGGCGTGTATTTGGACACGGCATAGTTCCAGCCGCCCAGCGTTGCCGCGGACCGCGCCTCGGGCCCCTCCCCGGTTGGCAACGGCGCCACGTCGAACTTGCCCGCAATGCTGGAGTCTGCTCCGTTCCCCAAGGCATAGGCATAAGGCCAGTTGCGCATGAACACGGCATTGCCCAGCTGCCAGACGCCGCGGCTTTCTTCTTCGCCATAGGCGAGATTGCCTTCGGGCGAGATCGTCCCGATCCAGCTGGCCGCTTCTTCCAGCGCGGCAACGGCCTGCTCGTTGTTGATGGAAATGGTGCCGTCGGCCTCCACGATCTGGCCGCCGCCATAGGACTTGACCCATTCCAGCGCGTTGCAGGTCAGCCCTTCATAGGCATTGCCCTGGAACACAAAGCCGTACATGTCCGGGTTGCCGGCCGCGCGCTCGCCGTCCATCACTTCCTGCGCCGTGGCCTTGAGCTCGGCCCAGGTACCCGGCACGGTCTTGCCGTATTTCTCCAGCAGGTCCTTGCGGTAATACAATGCCGGGGCATCGGTATAGCCGGGCATCGCCACAAGCTTGCCGTCCACTGTCTGGGATTCGATGATCGACGGGAAATACTCGCCCACCGTGGCCGCAGCGGCTTGGCTGAGGTCGAGGAACTGGTCGGCCAGTTGCGGAGCCCAGATCACGTCGGTGGTGTAGACGTCGATATCGGTATTGCCCGCCGCCAGCCACAGCCGATACTGGCCGAACTGGTCGGTGGTCGAGGAGGGCATCGGCACGATGGTGACCGTGTGGCCGCTCTGCTCGGTGAAGACCTTCAGCTGCTCTTCCAGGAACGCCAGGCCCGTGCCGGTATCACCCGAAACAATGGATAGCTCGGCCGCCTGCGCGGCACTCGCCACCAGGGTGACGCTTGCCAGCAGACCGGCCAGCAACTTGTTGATCTTCATAAGTATCCTCCCGAATAAACCGCTTGACTGAGGCTGAGCACGGCCGACCACGAGCGTATTCGATTGAATAACGCCGCCAGCATACTTCTCCCGGAGCTCTTCAGGCGGCTGGTTCAAACCAACTCTTATCTAAAGCGCTTGCCTAGGAGACAACCAGAGCGCCCCAGCACTGTCAAGCAGCGCCTCCGCTATTTCCTGGCACCGACAAGCCCGGCGGCCAGCCCGGCTGTCTGCTTGGCTTCTGTTTCGCTGCTTATGCCCTTGGCGCCGGCCAACCGGCCCAGCCCGCGGCGGGCCCATGGAACACCTTAGTCCAGTGCGCTGTCCTGCACGCCAGCTGGGCGATCGATTGGCGGTTTGACGATCACCCGGTACACGCGCCATGGTGGCGCCACTCACCCAGGAGCCGGAACATGGATAAGCACTTCGTTTCAACCGATTGGCTCGCCGATCATCTCGCCGATCCTGGGCTGGTGATCCTTGATGGATCCTGGCACATGCCCGGCGCGGCGCGCGATCCCCGGGCCGAATATCTCGCGGGGCACCTGCCCGGCGCCGTGTTCTTTGATATCGACGCCATCGCCGATCCCACCACCGACCTGCCCCATATGCTGCCCGCTCCCGCCCAGTTCTCGGGCATGGTGGGGGAGCTGGGCATCGCCGATACGATGACCATCGTGGTTTATGACCAGCTGGGCCTGGCCACCGCACCCCGGGTCTGGTGGACCTTCAAGGCCATGGGCGCGCCCAATGTGCTGATGCTGGCCGGCGGCTCGCCCAAATGGCGCGCCGAGGGCCGCCCCATGGAATCGGGAGCCGTCACGCGCCCGCCGCAGCATTTCGAGGTGCGGTTCGATCCCAACCGCGTCGCCGATTTCGGCACCGTTGCAGCCCGCAGCCGGGACCGGCAGGCGCAGATCATCGATGCCCGCCCCGCTCCTCGCTTCCATGCCGAAGTTCCCGAACCGCGCCCCGGGCTGCGCGGCGGGCACATCCCGGGCAGCATCAACCTGCCCGTCGGCCTGCTCACCGAAGCGGGCGCCATGCGCTCGCCCGCCGAGCTGCAGGCCCTGTTTGCCGAGCGGCGGATCGATCTGGGCAAGCCCATCATCACCACCTGCGGCTCGGGCATTACGGCTTCGGCCCTGGCGCTGGCCCTCGAGGTCGCTGGCGCCACCGATGTCGCCGTTTATGATGGCTCCTGGACCGAATGGGGTGCGCATCCAGACGCGGACATCGCCTAACCCCCGCGCAACCCTACTTAACGGCATTGTAACGTGCGCCGGCGTGCCGAACGCTGCTAATCTCCAGGCGGTCGGTAGCTTCCCGCCGGCCTTGGTTCAACCAGATGGGTACGGACAGCTTTGGTACGGCAGCTTTTGGCATCGGTGATCATCCTGGCCGCTGCGGCCCTCGCCTGGGTGTTCTTCGCCCCCGGCGCCTCGCAAACTTTGGCCTCCTACGGCATCAATCTGCCATTCGGCCCCGGCCCGGAGGCTGAAACCACCGGCTCAGTGCAGCCCACGGCCAATG
>JAQGKH010000180.1 GCA_028290225.1 Devosia sp.
ATGGAAACGGTGCAATCCTCATGAAACGCACCGTGGTTGCGGAATGAAGTCAGATAAAGCTTGAGCGACTTGGACTCGACCAGCCAGTCCCCCGGTACATAGTCGATGACCAGATGGGCGAAATCAGGCTGCCCAGTGACGGGGCACAGCGAGGTGAACTCGGGAGCGGTGAACCGGGCAACGTAATCGGTGTCGGCCTGTGGATTGGGCACACGTTCGAGAACCGCAAGCTCGGGGCTTTCGGCTGCTCGGACTTCACGGCCCAGCTGGGTGACTTCAAGGGATGCGTCGGTCATGCGACAACTCCGGCCAGTTTGTTTTCCCCTAGCCCGTGGGGCGAGTGCAGCCAATTCAGCAATCGAATGGCTGGAAGCACCATGCAGCCCTTGGCAACGATCCGCCCCCGCAACAGCTTGCAGTTGGCTGGAGGGACAGTGAATATAAAGGCGAGCAACAGGGCGAAGCCCTCGATCCGCCGGCGCGTATCAAGACGAGATGGCATTGATTTCTCCTGCGGCAGGCAAGACAGACCTGCGCACGGCTCGTTACCGTCAAGCCACACCGCAGCGCAAGGGCGAAGCGATGCGGCTCGTTTGCCTCATACTTGCATCGCCCCCAAACAGCGCCTATATGCGCGGCAACCCGACCGTTCCGGTTGGGCAGACGTTCTCAGGGCGGGGTGCAATTCCCCACCGGCGGTGTTTGTGCTCTGGCACATCAGCCCGCGAGCGCTCCCTCGCAAGAGGGGGGTCAGCAGACTCGGTTTGATTCCGAGGCCGACGGTATAGTCCGGATGGAAGAGAACACATGATGGAACACTGCCGTCTCCCCACCCCGGGAGTGCGGCAGCGCCCGTCATTGGCCCTGAGCATCGTTGCTACGCAAGTGACGGATGAATGGGCGAACCAACAGCAAGCAGGCAATCTGACCAGGAGCAACGTGAGGGCATCCTCGCGCAGGCATTCGCGCGCGCTCTGGATGCGGCTGCGCAGTTCGAAGGAGCTACCGCGCCCAATCCTCCCGTCGGGTGCGTTCTGCTCGACGCCGATGGCAGCGAGCTTGTTGTCGCCGCCCATGCCAGGGCCGGCGAGCTTCACGCCGAGGCCGCGGCCATAAGGCTCGCCACCGAGGCTGGCCTGATCGATCGCATTCACACCGTGGTCGTGACTTTGGAGCCGTGCAACCACACTGGTCGCACACCCCCCTGCACTGCAGCCATCCTCGCCACTCCAGCCAAGGAGGTGTGGATCGGCACCAGGGACCCCAATGCGTCCGTACCAGGGCATGGAGCGGAGGCGCTGCGCGCGGCTGGCCTAACGGTTCGCTTCCTCGAGGACCTTCAGCATCCCGACATGCCGGGGCTGCGCGCCCATGCCGGTCGCCTGATTGCGCCTTTCACCAAGCTCTCCCGTGCCGGCCTGCCCTGGATTACGGTCAAGCAAGCCCTGGCGCTTGATGGAACCATGCTTCCACCGGCGGGCCGGAAAACCTTCACCTCGCCTGCTTCCCTGACCCTCGCCCACCAGCTGCGCAAGCGCGCCGATGCCATACTGACCGGCTCGGGGACGGTGCTCGCCGATGCGCCTGAGTTCACGGTGCGGCACGTTCCCGATTTTCCCGGCAAGCGGCGCAAGCTGATCATCCTCGATCGGCGTGGTCGCGTCACCTCCGACTATGTGGATGCGGCCCGGGGGCGAGGCTTTGAGGTGCTCATCGAACCCAGCTGGGAGGAGGCGATCCAGAACCTGGGTCGCGCCGGAGTGCTCCAGGTGCTGGTCGAAGCCGGACCAAGCCTCACCCGGGACGTGCTGAATAATGGCGCCTGGGACGAGCACTACCTCATCGAACAAGGAGCAGGGCCCTATGGTGACGATCGCGTCACGGTTCGCCGGCCCCGCCACACAACTTCATCTGCAAGCCAAAGGAACACGGATGTTTTCTGGCATCATTGAAAAACTGGGGCGCGTCAGCTCGACCGACCCGAATGGCGGCTCTCTCGTCCTGGAACTGCAAACAGGCTACGCCGATCTCGACCTGGGTGAAAGCGTTGCGGTGAACGGCGTTTGCCTGACCGTCGCCGAGTTCGATCCAACTGGCCTCGCCAGGTTCTTCGTCAGCCCCGAAACCCTCGACCGCACCAATCTGGGGAGCCTGCGCGTAGGAGAGTACGCCAATCTTGAACGATCGGTACGGCTCGAAACGCGGCTGTCCGGCCACCTTGTGCAGGGGCATGTGGATGGCATGGCCATTCTTGTCCAGGTGGTTCCCGAAACGGGCTCCTACCGCCTCGCCTTCGAAGTACCCGATCAACTCGCCCGCTTCTGCGTCGAGAAGGGCTCGATAGCGCTGAACGGCATCAGCCTCACCATCAACGGCATCGAAGCGGCCGCTGCAGGCCGGTCACGTGTCGCGATCACCATCATTCCCCACACCTGGGAACACACCAACCTTCATGCCCTCGAGATTGGCCAGGCGGCCAATGTCGAAGTCGACGTGATTGCCAAATATGTGGAGCGCCTATGTCAGCCCTATCCCAAGCACTAACGCAGTTACGCAATGGCAAGATGGTGGTTCTCCTCGATGACGAGGACCGCGAGAACGAAGGTGACCTGGTGCTTGCCGCCCAGTTCGCAACACCCGACGCCATCAACTTCATGGCCAGCCACGGCAAGGGGTTGATCTGCCTGGCGCTGAGCGGCGCTCAGGTCGACCGCCTGGGGTTGACCCCCATGGTGGCACAGAACCAGGCACGACGGAGCACGGCATTCACTGTTTCCATCGAAGCTCGGGACGGGATCACGACCGGCATCTCCGCCCATGATCGTGCCCGCACGATCCAGGCGGCCGCCAATCCCGACGTTCAGCCCGGGGACATTGTTTCGCCCGGCCATGTGTTTCCCCTAAGGGCCGCCGAGGGAGGCGTGCTCGTGCGCAACGGCCACACCGAAGGCGCACTCGACCTGATGCGTTTGGCGGGCCTGCAGCCATCGGCAGTGATTTGCGAAATCATGCGCGATGATGGTGAGATGGCACGCCGACCCGACCTTGAGCGTTTCGCGGCCCAGCATGGCCTGCCGATACTGTCCATCAAGGACATTGTCACGCACCGGGTCCGCACCGAGTCTCTGGTGGAAGAAGTCGCCAGCGCCGATCTGCCCACCGCATTCGCGCCGGAGCCATTGAAGGTCCACGCGTTCCGCAGCGTGCTGGATGGCACCGAGCATCTTGCCCTCGTCAAATACCCGCTCCCCGCCTCGCCACTGGTACGACTGCATTCCGAATGCCTCACCGGAGATGCCTTGGGATCCCTACGCTGCGATTGCGGCAGCCAGTTGCAGGAGTCGCTGCGGCTCATTTCTGAAAGCGATGGCGGCGTCCTGCTTTATCTGCGTGGTCAGGAAGGACGGGGCATCGGACTGGCCAACAAGATCCGCGCCTATGCGCTTCAGGACGGGGGGCTCGATACCGTCGACGCCAACACGGCCCTGGGCTTCGCCGCCGATGCCCGGGACTATGGCGTCGCCGCCCAGATCCTTCACGCGCTGGGTATCACATCGGTAAACCTGCTCAGCAACAACCCGGCCAAGGCCGAAGCGCTTGAGCGCTACGGGGTTGATGTCGCCGAACGCCATCCCCTCACCATTCCACCCAACCCGTTCAATCTTCGCTATCTCACGACCAAGCGGGAAAAGTTCGGCCACACCTTCAATCACTGAATCGCAGGATCAATCATGACGACCCCAAGAATTGCCATCATTGTCAGCCGCTTCAACGAGGAGGTGACATCGGGACTGCTCAAGGGCGCCCTGGCTCATCTCGCCGAGAACGGGGCACCCGTGGCAGATGACAACATCTACTCCGCTCCGGGCGCCTTTGAGATTCCGCTGATCGCCCAGACCCTGGCCAAGAGCGGCAAGGTCGATGGCGTGGTGTGCCTTGGCTGCGTGATCAAGGGCGACACTGCCCATTTCGAGTTCATCAGCCTTGCTGCGACCGCCGGCCTGATGAACGCCTCGCTGGCCACGGGCGTGCCGCTGACCTTCGGCATCCTGACCACCTACACCGATGAGCAGGCAACGCTCCGTAGCCGTGAAGATGCCCATAACAAGGGCCGAGAGGCTGCGGCGGCATGCCTCGAAGCGCTCGCCACCTTGCAGCTGGTGGCGTAGCCCGAAGCGCTCATGGGCTGGTGACGCCTGGCGGCTGTCGCCCGATTCGGGCAGCAGGGTTCACCAGGCGTTGACCCATGTGTTGACGGGGTCCCCGGCCCTAAGGGTGGGGGACCCCGGAGGGATTGGTATGGCTCGTCGGGTGTGATCCGCCATCCCGTGCCGCATTCC